>JAGGTT010000050.1 GCA_021163565.1 Candidatus Tharpella sp. | reverse complement strand
TCGCGCCCAGCATACCGGCGATGATAATGTAGGCTAAAACGACACCGGTACCGACAATAACTGAAGTCGCATAGTTCATGCCGAAGACCCAGGAGAACATCATCGCAATACCTTTGTACTGACCAATAGCATAGGTCAGGGAGATGATAATCGCGGTTAAGGCTGCCAAGAGACGCGCACCCTGCGATTCATAACGGTCACCGATAAAGTCAGCCGCCGTATATTTACCGAAGCGACGGATCTGGCCGGCCATCAAAACCAGCAACATAACGTAACCACCGGTCCAACCGATAACATAAGCCAGAGCAAAATAACCCTTCAAATAGAGCAGTCCGGCCATCCCGAGAAAACTTGCGGCACTCATCCAGTTACTGGCGATCGCGGCCCCAGCCCCGATCCGACCGATACCCCGGCCAGCAGCCCAGTAATCGTCCTGATCCTTGGCCTTATGACCAACCCCGATGGCGATAAATGCGATAAGAACTACGACCAGAATAATCGCTGGTCCTAATTTAAAACTAGCTTCCATTGAAAATCTCCTTATTTTTTTTCAAGCCGCCTCGACACTCAGGCCCCGGGCCTGATGATGTGAAGCGCTACAGTTTCAGATCAACACTTAAATTAAATGTTAACTTCTGATGTCACCTTTACCCATGCGATCTTCGAGACCATCGATCAGGATATTAAACCAGATGCAGAGCACGATAAACATAATAATCAGAAACTGCCCGGTAAACCAGTAGTGAAAGGGAAAACCCAAAAACTGCATATCGGTCAAAAAGCTTTCACCCTGAGGATTGCGCTGAACGATCCTCAGCAAAAGCTGGAAACCGTAGGTTCCAAGAGCCCAGACTATCAGAATCATCCAGATATATTTAACTTCAGTTTTCTGGAATTCACCATTAGGTTTAAAAATGTTAATGTGGTAACGATCTTCACTCATTATCGATCCCCTCCTTCTAGGATTGAAGTTCCTTCTACTTCGAACTTAAAGTTGCAGCCGCAAATGATTATAATTAGGATATCGGAAAAAACGAAACTGCCGGGCCTTAAGTTCTGAGCCGTAAATTGACTCAAACCAGATTCTAGACTCTACTACCGTCTCAACTAATCACCCCCTTTGCGAGACAAATCCAATTTTCACCAAATATTTGCCGAGGTTGCAGGAAAATAAATCGGCAACCTCTTTTAATACCATTATCTCTAAAACATAGTAATTATAATGTCAAGAAAAAAACATCATTTTAATTTGCCAAAAAAATACTTTACGCTCCCGTAGATTATCATAGATAAAATATTCTATACATTCAATAACATTTATAATTACAGATAGTTAGACGAAAATAACGGCTCTTTCAAGCACATTTTAAGCATATCAAAAGAGTACTGATTAGACACTTTTACAGCAATAAGAAACCTCCTGAGAAAACTTTGCAGGTGAAATTTTTAACAACCTCAACCAAGGAATAAAACAGTGGGTTTATCTTTGCCAGTTCACTGTAATAGGGAGACATTAAAAACATAATACGCAGCTCTGAAAAAGGATATAAAAAAAGAAAACAGCTTTATAGTTGATAGAATGCCCAAAGGTGTGTATACTCACAGCTTATATGATGACAAGTGATTTTTTTGCACTGCCTGCTGACTGAATTTTACCGAAATTTAATCAGCTGTTTAAGCGGTACAATCAAATCATGATAAACGGATAAAATATTCTCGCTCTCATTAAAGAGCAGTTCACAAGGGACATTCTTCCGATAATATAACTGAAGGAACCGGCAAAAAACATTCATGAACAATCTCCGGGATCAAGATAAACCGGGAAAACCTTAGGTACTGTTATGGCCCCTTCTAAATCTAGCAAACGAATCGGCGAATTATTAATCAACGCTAACTTGATCACCCCCGACCAGTTAAAACATGCTCTGGCTGAACAGAAAACCTATCCCGCTCGTCTCGGATCGACTCTGGTTCGGCTGGGTCATCTCAAAGATTATGAATTAACTGATTTTCTCAGCCTTCAGTTCGGGGTTCCGGCCATCAATCTGCACGAACTCTCCATATCCGATAAAGTCACAGAATTAATCTCCAGTGAATTAGCCAACAAACACCACATCCTACCAATTAACCGCATCGGTTCAACCCTGATTATTGCAACCAGTGATCCCACAGATCTATCCGCCCTGGATGATATAAAATTTATCACCGGATACGATATCGAAACTACAGTTGCTTCAGAAAAAGCTATAAAAGAGGCAATTGACCGCTACTACGACTCATCATCGATGCTCGATGATATAATCTCTGACTTTGATGATTCCGAATTAGAGGTCGTGCAGGGAGAGGATGAAGGCGATGCCTCAAATCTGCGCCAGGAGGTTGAAGATGCGCCGGTAATCCGTCTCGTCAATAAAATTATAATCGACTCGATAAAACGTGGCGCCAGTGATATCCATGTAGAACCTTTTGAAAAGTTTTTCCGGGTCCGCTACCGAATCGACGGAGTCTTATATGAAATTATGAAACCGCCGCTACGCCTGAAAAATGCCATCACTTCACGGATTAAGATCATGTCCGAACTAGACATTGCCGAACGCCGCCTGCCTCAGGACGGACGTATAAAAATGAAACTCAGCAAAGGCAAATCGATGGACATGCGGGTTTCGGTTCTACCCACCCTCTTCGGCGAAAAGATCGTTATGCGCCTATTGGATCAATCCAACCTCCAGCTTGACATGACAAAACTCGGCCTGGAGCCTGAAGCTCTGGAGCTGGTTGATGACGCAATCCGACAACCTTACGGCCTTATACTGGTAACTGGGCCAACCGGGAGTGGGAAGACTACGACCCTCTACTCAGCTTTAAGTGAGCTCAACAAGATTTCGGAAAATATCATGACGGCTGAAGATCCGGTCGAATTCAACCTGGAAGGTGTTAACCAGGTTCAGGTCCGGGAAAACATTGGCTTAACCTTTGCCGCAGCTCTACGTTCTTTCCTGCGACAGGATCCGGATATCATCCTGGTAGGTGAAATGCGTGACCTTGAGACGGCTGAAATAAGTATCAAGGCATCACTGACCGGACATCTGGTTCTCTCGACCCTGCACACCAACGATGCTCCGAGCAGTGTCACCCGGATGATAAATATGGGAGTTGAACCATTTCTGATCGTCTCGTCTGTAAATATTATAATTGCCCAGCGCCTGGCTCGAAAAGTCTGTCTGAAATGCAGTACCAGAGAAGAGATTCCGGTCAGCACTTTAATCGAGAGCGGAATGGATCCGGAAACTGCCGAAAATACCACTTGCTTAATCGGTAAAGGTTGCGATAATTGTAACCATACCGGCTACCGGGGACGGATTGCACTCTACGAAGTCATGACTTTCGGAGATGAAGTGAAGGCCGCAATCCTGGACGGTGCTAACTCGATGGAGTTAAAGAATATTGCACTTAAGAACGGCATGAAGAGTCTGCGCCAGAGTGGTCTCAGCAAACTTATCGAAGGAATTACCAGCTTCCAGGAAGTTTTAAGGGTAACCGCCAGGGATTAACCGCTCTGGGAACACACAACCTAATCAACCCACTATTTACGGAGCAACAATATGGCGAGTTTACATGAGCTTCTGAAAACTATGATTGACAGAGGTGCTTCCGACCTTCACCTGACGATTGCCAGCCCCCCGCAGATCCGGATCGACGGAGTTCTTGAACCCCTGGATCTGCCACCTCTAACTGCGAGCGATACTACCCAGATGTGTTACAGTGTCCTGACTGACAGCCAGAAACACCGCTTCGAGAAAGAGAATGAACTGGATCTCTCTTTCGGGCTTAAAGGGGTCAGCCGCTTCCGGGCCAATATCTTTGTCCAGCGCGGCACTGTCGCCGGAGCCTTCCGAGCCATCCCCTACGAAGTAAAACCCTACCATGAACTCGGTCTGCCTCCGGTAGTCCAGGAATTGCTCCGCAAGCCCAGCGGCCTGATTCTGGTAACCGGCCCGACCGGCAGCGGCAAAAGTACGACTCTGGCATCGATGATCGATCAGGTCAACGAGGAACGGCATGAGCATATCATTACCATTGAAGATCCAATCGAATTTATTCACACCCATAAAAACTGTATCGTCAATCAACGTGAAGTCAAAGCTGATACCGAAAACTTCAGCAAAGCTCTGCGTTACATTCTGCGCCAGGACCCGGATGTAGTTCTGGTCGGTGAATTGCGCGACCTTGAAACCGTAGCTTCAAGCCTGACTGTGGCTGAAACCGGCCATTTAACTCTGGCGACTCTGCACACCAATTCCTGCGCCCAAACCATCAACCGGGTTATCGATATTTTCCCCTCGCACCAGCAACCGCAAATCCGTTCGCAGCTCTCTTTCGTCCTCCAAGCGGTCATCTCCCAACAACTTATACCTCATCGCAGCGGCAATGGCCGGGTTCTTGCATTGGAACTGATGGTACCCAATGCGGCCATCCGCAACCTGATCCGGGAAGACAAGGTACACCAGATATATTCGCAGATGCAGGTCGGGCAGAGCCGATTCTCGATGCAAACTATGAATCAATCGCTGGCCACGCTCTATCAAAGCGGCAAAATCTCCTTGGATGATGCTTATTCTAAAAGTAATGATCTAATGGAATTGAAACAGATGCTGGGACAGATGGTCTGAAAATTAAACCCAAAACGCTACAGCAAAAAAGTTGATCTGCAGGAAAACTAAGGGAACATTATGGACACATTCAAATGGCAGGGCAAAAACCGTCAGGGAAAGAAAGTTAAGGGTGAGTTTGAAGCACTCTCCGAAAGCATTGTCACCCTGAACTTGCGAAAAAAAGGCCTCACCGATCTCAAGGTCAGAAAAAAACCTAAAGACATTGAAATCAATCTGCCCTTTTTTAAGGCCAAGGTTCCCGAGAAAGATGTCGTCGTCTTCACCCGCCAGTTTTCGACCATGATCAATGCCGGCCTGCCGATCATTCAATGTCTCGAAATCCAGGCGGCGCAACAGGAAAATAAAGAATTTAAGAAAGTTTTGACCGCGATCAAAAATAGTGTTGAAACCGGGGAAACTCTGGCTGATGCTTTGCGAAAACATCCTGCCGCCTTTGATTCACTTTACTGTAACATGGTCGAAGCGGGTGAAACCGGTGGCGCTCTGGATGTCATTTTAGGGCGCCTGGCCACGTTCATGGAAAAGAACATGAAGCTCAAAAAACAGGTCAAAGGTGCCCTGATCTACCCGGCTTCAGTTGTCGCGGTCGCGATTATCGTTATCGCTATCATGATGATCTTCGTTATCCCGGTATTCTCAAAAATGTTCTCCAGTTTCGGTGCTGAACTGCCCCTTTTAACCCAGATCATTGTCAATATCAGCGCCTTTATGCGCAACAACATAATCTTTATTCTGGCAGCTATTTTTATCATCAGCTTTACGCTCAAGAAAACCTACCAGAAGAGTGATAAGGCCCACCATTTTTTCGATAGCATGTTTCTGAAAATGCCGATCTTCGGGATGTTGCTACGCAAGGTTGCAGTTGCCAAATTCACCCGAACTCTGGGAACCATGATCTCCAGCGGCGTGCCAATCCTCACCTCTCTGGAAATTGTTGCCCGCACGGCTGGCAATGTCGTTATCGAAAAAGCTATTCTGCACACCAGGGAAAGTATCAGCCAGGGTAAAACTATTGCCGAGCCACTGATGGAAAGTGGCATCTTCCCCCCCATGGTGGTGCAGATGATAGCGGTCGGAGAGACTACTGGCGCACTCGACGAGATGCTGAATAAAATTGCTGATTTCTACGATGACGAAGTTGACGTGGCAGTCAGCGCCATCACCTCCCTTATCGAGCCCCTGCTGATGGTCTTTTTAGGCGGTATTCTCGGAACCATGATCGTTGGTATGTACCTGCCGATTTTCAAATTAGGCGAAGTCGTCCATTAGATCTGAAAAACTGGAGGTTACTAGAAACTCGATACCTGCAGGGTTAAAACCGGGGCTATAGAGATTGTAAAAATCAGATGAATACAAGCAACCGCCACCGCCCTTTAAAAAACCTCCTGGTTTTCCGTCTCCTGCTGGTCACACTCCTGCTCGTGGCCCTGATTCTTTTTGAGTTCATCTGGCCTAAAGAACAATCTACTCCGATACCGGTTCCGCTTTACTGCTTTATTATTATAACCTATCTCCTCAATATCTTTTACATTGTAATCCTTCCCAAAGTCATCAGGATCGAGAGATTTATTCAACAACAGTTGCTGGTTGATGCAACTCTGATCGCGGGACTTCTCTACATCACCGGCGGCTTCTACAGCCTCTTTTTCCCACTTTTCTACCTCATTATCCTGGGCGGATCGATCTATCTTGAACGCCAGCACACCATCACTCTGCTCTTCTACTGCACGTTTCTCTATCTCTTAATAGTCTTCGCCCATATCTTCAACCCGTTACAGAATTTTCTCCCCCTGCCGCAGCTGGTCAGCAGCAGCCGCAAGATTGTTTCCGAGCTGTTTTTCAATTTAACCCCTTTTTATCTGTCGGCCTTTATTCTCCGCCTCATCGCCAAGGAACGCCTCGACACCCGAAAACGCCTGCAAAAAACGACTCGCGATCTCAAAGAGTCTAAAGACTTAAATAAACACATCATTGCCTCTATTGACAGTGGTCTGATAACTACTAATCGTGAGCTCGCAATCAGTTCAATCAATCTCGCCGGCGCCACTATTTTAGGGGTTAATCGTGACCAGGTTTTTAATGCCGACCTGCGGGATATCATCCCCAATCTCCGGCCTGTAGAAATAATACCCGGCCGCCAGCGGCGGGAGATCAGTTACTTAAATGACAGTGGGCCGCAACGTATTCTCGGTTTTTCGTTCGTACCTTTAATGAAAAGTCCGAACCACAATATCGGCTGGATTCTCATTTTCCAGGACTTAACCGAGCTGAAAAAAATAGAGCAACAACTTCAGGAGGCCCGAAAAATGGCTGCCATAGGCCGTCTGTCAGCCGGCATTGCGCATGAGATCAGAAATCCTCTGGCCTCGATCAGCGGCTCAATTGAGCTGTTGGCTCAAGATCTGTCGCCGGAGGATGAGACCCATCAACGTCTATTACAAATTGTCCTGAAAGAGAGCGGCAGACTTAATCACCTGATCAGTGATTTCCTCAGTTTTTCCCGGCTTGAAGATCGGCAACAAACAGATACCGACATAATCAATATCCTGAAAGACATGGTTTTCCTGTTTCGCTCCCAGTTTCCCAAAACCAGATTTAATGAAGAGTTTCACAGTAATAGCTTCATAATTAAAGCCAGCCCGGAACAACTTGAGCAGATATTCTGGAACCTTCTCCAGAATGCCCTGGAGGCCATGGAAAATAAAGGTGAGATAACCATTGCCAGTGTTATTGATAATCGCACACATCCCCGCAGTGGTAATCAACCCCAGATAACAATCACTATAACCGACAACGGCCCGGGGATTGATGAAAAGGTTGCTGAAAAAATATTCGAACCATTCTTTACCACCAAGGCCTCGGGAACCGGACTGGGACTCTACATCGCTTTCCAGTTAACCCAGGTCAATAACGGCAGTATCCATCTCGGAAAAAGATCTGACCGCCGAACCGGCACCTGTGCCCGTGTCAGCTTCTCCGAAAGCAAAAAAAGAGAACTCAGCGCAACTGAACCAGACAAATAAATGGTGTAAAAAATGAAGCAAAAACCATCCGACAAAAACCCTCACATTATGGTCGTTGATGACGAACAGAGCATGTGTGAATTTCTGGAAATCATCCTCCTCCGCAACAATTACCGGGTCAGTTGTTTCACAGATGCCTTTGCCGCTGTCAGCAGTCTTGAAACAACAAATTACGATCTTGTCATCAGCGATCTTAAAATGCCCATGATGAGCGGCCTTGAAATGCTGCGCACCGTCAAGAAAAAAAACCCGGCAACTGAAATGATAATGATCACCGCATTCGCTTCAACGACATCGGTTATTGAAGCCATGAAAAATGGTGCCTTCGATTATATTAATAAACCGTTTAAGGTTGACGAAATTCTTCTGACCATTGAAAAAGCCCTTAAAAACTCACACCTGCAGCGGGAAAATCTGCGGCTGCACAAAGAGCTGGAAAAACGTTTTGGATTTGACAACCTGATCGGCAAAAGCTCATCGATGATGAAAATCTATGAGGTCATTAAACAGGTTGCTCCGACTAAAACCAATATCCTGATCTGCGGCGAATCCGGCACCGGCAAAGAGCTGATAGCCCGAGCCATTCACTTCTCAGGCCCCAACCGTGAGCAACCTTTTGTCGCAGTTAATTGTGCCGCCATCCCGGAACAGCTGCTTGAGAGTGAGCTTTTCGGGCACACCAAAGGCGCATTTACCGGTGCGGTCAGTCAATCTGAAGGCTATCTCGGTGCCGCCGACGGCGGCACCCTCTTTCTCGATGAGATTGGAGAACTTCCTCTGGCATTACAGGTTAAAATATTAAGGTTGCTGCAGGAGAAATGTTTTCAAAAGGTTGGTAGCCCAAAAGAGATCAGTGTCGATTTGCAGTTTATTGCCGCCACAAATCTCGATCTTATGGCAGCGGTTGAAAGTGGTGCATTCCGCCAGGATCTATTTTACAGACTCAATGTCATTCGCATCGACCTGCCGCCGCTGCGACAGCGACAGCAAGACATCCCGCTGTTGCTCCAACATTTCCTCCACAAATATACGATTGAATATAAACGTGATTTCGAAAGCTTCAGTCCGGAAGTGACCCGCACCCTGATGGACTACAACTATCCTGGCAACATCCGCGAACTTGAAAATATCGTTGAGCGCTGCGTGATTCTTGAAACGGGTGAAAAGGTAATCTCTGCGGCTACCCTGCCTCAGCTTTTACAGCATCAAGCTCCGGGTTCATTGACTACCACCCTGCCGAATGAAGGGCTTGATCTCGAAGAGGTCGTCACTAAACTGGAAACCGACCTGATCGGACAGGCTTTGCAAAAGAGTCACGGCAATAAAACCCAGGCCGCCAAGCTTTTAGGGTTAAGCTTTCGCTCTCTACGTTATCGTCTGGACAAATATGAGTTATAAGGGGAAGAAAGAGAAAAGAGCGGCCCGGGAGGTCTCTAATAAATGAGCGTCAACCTGCTAGAAAAACTATTTAATCCCCAGGTCATTGCCGTTGCTGGAAGCTCTGCCGCTAGCACTACAGAAACTGATATCAAATTAGATATCCTGCTGGCAAATCTACAAAATACAGCCTTACCGCGCACCATTTATCTGGTCAAAATAAAACCAAAAAGTTCACCTACTGGATTCATCTGCAGAGAATCTTTAGCGGATATAAAAGAGACTATTGACCTTCTTTTTCTGAGCTGCCCCCTGCACGAACTCCCGGCATTCTTCACAGAACCAATTCTCAAAAAAACCGCGACCATCGTCATCAACCGAAACATCACCGCAAATCATGACCGTGAAATTCTGGATCAGATCAGCAGTGCCGCCCACCGGCATAATACCCGTATCATCGGCGTCAACTCGAGCGGCACCTTAAGGCCGCCGTTCCAGCTCAACCTCTCAACCCATCCAGAGCTGCCGGCCGCCGGCAAGATCGCCTTCTTTTCACAAAGCGGCGCTGTTTTCGGCACCATTCTGGATCTGGCCAAAGAACTTGATGTCGGCTTCAGTCATATCGCCAGCATCGGCTCACTGATTGATATCGATTTCGGCGATCTCATCGATTTTGTCGGCAACGATCCCGAGGTTGAAGCAATTCTGCTCTATCTTGAAAATATCCGTAATGTAAAAAAATTTATCAGCGCCTGCCGTTCGGTTTCGCGGGTCAAGCCGATAATTGCCATAAAAAGCGGACGACATCCCAGGATTCATGAGATTATTAAACCCCGGGTCTTTGCCAAAATCGGGGCCGGCCCGGTCTATGACAGTGCCTTCAGACGGGCCGGTATCGTTTCCGTCAATAACCTCAAGGAGCTGGTTCTCGCCGGACGATCACTTTCACGCCGTAATATTCCGACCGGAGATCGGCTCGGCGTCATCACCAACTCCGGTGGCATTGCTATCTTCACAACCGACAATCTGCTCTTCAACCAGATTGAGCCAACCCCGCTGTCAAAACAGTTAATCAGTGACCTGCGCCAAATACTTCCTCATAAACTAATTCAGAATCCGATCGATATCGGCGGCACGAATAATACTGAAACCTTCGCAACCGTTGTCAGGACCTGCCTGAAAAGTCATGAGTTTGATGCCCTGATTATTTTAGCGGCGGCGCATCATAATCTCAATCCGCATCAGCTCATCAAACAGGTTCAGAAAGATCTGGAATCCAACTACTGTGCGGTAACCTATACCTGGATCAATGCCAAGCCCAAAGACCGCCGGGTTGCCGCCCCCTTAGCCCGCAAGGGAGTTTATGTCTATTTCAGCGTTCCAGCCGCCCTGAACGCCTACCTCTACAGCCGCCGCTACCGCCACAAACTTAACCAGTTGACAGCTTTAACTCCACGCTTCCAGCGGGATTACAAGATTCAGCATTTTAATGCAAAAAAGTTCCTCACCCCTTACCTTAAAAACGAAATCAGCGAGCTCCCGCCGGAGTCCGCCTTGAAATTTATCCATGCCTATGGTCTTATCTCGTCGGCCCCGGACGCTGCACCGCCGGAGAGACAGCTTTTACTTAAACTCGGCACCGCGACCGACATCGAATTCGGTCCATATCTCTATTTAGGGTCAAACGGCGTGGCCGCTGAAATTGAACCATCTCTCTCAATCATGCTGCCGCCGCTCAATCCTTTCTTAGCCCAGGTTATGATTTCCCGCTCACCCATCGCCCAAGCCCTGACAAAACGCGGAACCAAATTAAATGAAGATCTGGCGATCAGCCTGTTACAGTTGGCATCTATCATAACCGACAACCCGGAGATAGAAAGTATGGAACTCTTTTTGAGCGAGAACTCAAAAAAGACATTCGATCTTGAAGCCGGCCCGATACGAATCCGGAAAAGCCTGATCGCAGCCCCCCGTCATCTGGTTATCGCCCCCTATCCGGCAGAGTATGAATTTCAAGACCGACTCAAAGATGGTCGGGAAATAATGATTCGGCCGATTCGGCCTGAAGATGAAGCACTACACTACAAACTTTTCAAATCACTCTCCCGCCAGAGCAACTATTTCCGTTTCTTCAGCTTCCGCCGCAATCTGACCCATGAACAGGCGGCTCGTTTCACTCAGATCGACTACGACCGGGAGATGGCGATTATTGCTCTACTCAAAGAGGAAAAACAGGAACGTTCAATTGGGGTCAACCGCCTCACCTATCAGGCCCGCAGTGATCAGCACGAATTTGCGATCGTAGTTGCCGATGAGTTCCAGGGTACCGGAGTCGGATCAATCCTGATGCAACGCCTGCTTGAGATCGCCCGGGATCGACAGGTAAAACAGATTATCGGAATTGTGCTGGCGGAAAATCTGAAAATGATCAACTTCTGCCGGGCTTTTGGATTCAAAGTCAAAAGTCAGGATGGCAACAGCATCACTTTCTCTCTCGATCTTTGAGCAAAACGACCGGTACCAGCTGAACAAATCGTTATCGATTATCCCTACAGAGTTCCTTGAAAAATTGCCTTTTTCCCCAATTGCTGCGTTAAACTCAAATTTTAATCCTCAAAATACTCAATGTATTCCTGCGGTTAAAATCTTCGTCCGCCTTGCACTAGAACAAAAATTCTAATTTTTCAAGACACTCTACAGTTCGTTCAACTCTTTCAAACTGACCACTTTCGATTCAGCGACAATCAGATGATCCAGAAATCTGATTCCTAAAACTGCGGCGGCGTTTTTCAATTCGATGGTAATTTTTATATCTTCAGCCGACGGGTTCAGGCTGCCGCCGGGGTGATTGTGGGCGACAAGAATTGCTGCGGCCTGATATTTAAGGGCCTGGCTTAACACCTCTCGCGGATAGACCACACTCATATCCACGGTACCTCGATGCATCACCTCGCTCTGAATCAAGCGATGGCGATTATCCAGAAAAAGGACTAAAAACTGCTCTTTTGAGAGACCTTCCAGACGGGCCCGGCATAAGTTGGCAATCTGACTCGGTGAGGTGACACTCTGGCGCTCAAGATCAGGTGCTTCAAGGTAAAGGATAAGCAGTTCACGGCATAATTTAAGCAAAAGAGCAGTATGCAACCCGACACCGGAGATCTCCTGCAGACGTTCTAAAGGTGCATCAATAACTTTTTTTATCGTCTTAAAATTACGTAACAGATCTTTGGCCACCGGCTTCACATCCTGCCTCGGGATGGCATAACTTAATAATAGTTCCAGGGCTTCATAATCATGCAAGCCATCTAGGCCATGATTTAAGAAACGCTCTTTTAAGCGCCGGCGATGACCGGAATAATCTAATTTTTTAGTTTTTTTATTTTTTACGTCCATATTTTCTCTGACCAAGTTTTAAATCAATCTGATTTGACCTTGATTTTTTTCAACCAAGCTCATAATATACAGGAACGATAAGATCATCAGTGGTACCTTGAAAAATTAGACTTTCTCAAGGTACCACTGATGAAAGTGCAAATTAATTAAACCACCGAGGAACCTTTTATTATGAAAATTGCAATCTCCGGTAAAGGCGGTGTGGGCAAGACCACTCTCGCTGGAACCCTGGCGCGAGTTATCGCCGCAACTGAACACAAAGTTCTGGCAATTGATGCCGACCCTGACGCAAACTTAGGGTCAGCTTTAGGCTTCAACCTGGATGAGGTTGAAAAGGTTGTACCAATAGCCGAAATGACTGACTTCATCCAAGAACGCACCGGTTCACAAAAAGGTATGTACGGTGGAGCCTTCAAGCTTAATCCTAAAGTTGACGATATTCCTGAGCGTTTCAGCCTGAGCCGTGAAAACTTAAAACTGCTGGTTCTCGGCACAATCCCTGAAGGTGGCGGTGGCTGCTATTGCCCGGAAAGTGTCATTTTGAAATTTCTTTTGCGCCACATTCTCCTGCAACGTGATGAGAGCATTATTCTGGACATGGAAGCCGGGCTCGAACATCTTGGCCGCGGCGCAACCCGGGGCATTGATGCGTTCATAGTTGTCGTCGAACCGGGATCCCGGAGCCTTAAAACCGCCCGGCAGATCAAAAGACTGGCGACCGACCTGGGCATCGACCGAGTCTATGTCGTCGGTAACAAAATAAGCCAGGCAAACGATAAAGACTTTATAACCGACAATCTTGAAGGCCTGAAGATTTTAGGTTTTCTCGATTATGACCAAGAGATCATCACCGCTGATCGCCGGGACCAGGCCCCTTTTGAGGTCAACCAGAAGATCGTCGACAATGTCAAAGAAATCTACGAAAACCTCAAACAGGAACTCGCCACTATCTAAAAAAAAGACTGTCCAGCAACACCTTGCCGGACAGTCTTTAGCTTCTCCATCTACCACATCTCAGCTCGAGTCTGCCGAACAACTAGCATACGTAATACTCCCGGATGTTATACTCCCATAACAGATGGATCGAGATCAATCAGATGATCTTTTCTGTTGACACTTCCGGCTGCAGAAGTAACTCCCCGGATAACTCCGACCTCCGGCCAAAGCCTCATTCTCCGGAACATAGAGGCCGCACTCAAGACATTTTACCATCTTTTCACCGGAGCCCTGCTGATTACGACTTTCCGGCCTTGCGTCCGAGGTTGCCGGCCGGCCGCGCAACAGACGGAAAAACAGATAACCTAAACCTATCCACAATATAAATTTAAACACTTAATCCTCGACAATCTTTTTTTCAGCGGCATCAGTTTCATTACCTGATCCCAGTTTATCAATAAATTCACCCGGCATTCGTAAAAGTCGAACCGGAGTTCCAAAAAATCTCTGAATCATGCCAATGGTCTTGGTGCCCATCCCGGCAATCGTCTGAGTTCTGATCTTAACATCATCAAATGGACCTTGAACGGTTATCGGAATAACAACAAATGTTTTATGTTCACCGGTCATGATATAACCGACCACAGGAATCGAGGCAAGTATTTTATCAATCGTCTGTAATGGCTGAATTCCACCCGTAAGATCAATCCGATCATTAATGAAGTCAATATTACCACTCCCGAAAATATTAAACGCCGGCCCCTGCATATCAAATTCGTCAACCTCAAACTGACCTCCGATAATCAGGCCTTTATAGATCAACTCATCATAAGGAACTCCCTTATCAACGCTTAATTCCGGCAGGTGGAGAGATGCAAACTGGGAAAGATTAAGTATAGAACTGATATTGGCGATCAAGGTAAATCTTTTCAAACTACCTTTGTAAAAATTGAAGTCGAGTTCTCCATCAAGACTCTCTGCCCAACTTTTCAACGAATCTCCCTGCCAGTAAAGATCAAGAGTCATAGAACCTTCCCCGCCTGACATTGGCAGGCCCCGATCAGGATTTTTCAGATAATCACTAAGGGTCTCCAGGCTGATATCTTCAAGTTGAGACTCAAACATAAAAGAGTTATCGATAAAACGCCAGCCCGCATAGACATTAAACTTGCCTTCAAATGTCTGGCCGACAAGTCTATCCACATTTATGCCGGCCGCATTTACATGACAATCACATTCAATCTCGTCCAATATTATCTTCTGGCAATGCAGGCGTTGAGCCCGGAGTTTGACATTAAGATCATTTTGAGCCAGTTTTGGCTTCCAGGACATTACAGACTTAACCCGGTCATCAACCAGAGTTTCAGCCAGTTCATCTAGTACAACAGCTTTGATCGGTTCATTATCATGCGGCTGACCTGGAGATACTTTTTCATTTAAGCTCGGCCCAGACTCCGCAGAGATTCCGAACAAAGTATCAAAATCGATATTATCAGCCTCAATTTTGAGATCACCATGAATTTTGTCAATTAACTGTAATTTACCTGAGATATTTACCTGGGCCTGCTCCCCACCCCAATGCCAGCGGCACTCATCAATATTTATCGGGGCATCAGTACCACCATTGACAGAGAAGTTAAGATTATCAAGATGTCGCCATAAATCTTTAGAGTCATCTTTTTTATCACTCCAGTCAACCGGCAGGATTAACTCATCAACCACACCGTTAATCCTGAAATCTAATTGCACATCATCTTTCGAAACACTCTTACTACTTAATGGAAAATCGTCCGGAGCGAAGTAGGGACTGCTAATATCACCGGTTAGTAGATAATTTTCAGAATCTACCTCCTTGCGCAATCCGCCTTGGAATGAAATCTCTGACATACCCCGGTGCAGGACAAGATGTTTAAAGAGAATTTCTGCCTGATCAAATTCAGCCTGACAACGTAAAGTCTCAATCTTCCCATCTATGAAAGGCAGCGCAACATCTCCCCACTCTAAATCAAGCAGGCCTGCCAGCTTAAATCCGGATTGAGTTTTGATATCAGCACTTAAATTTATCTCCACTGATGAGGAACCGGTTTCAGAGCCGCTGATATTATATTCAGCACCAGTCAACACATTCAACTGCTCAGGCGTGAACCCGTCACACCGGGCACTGAGGTTGAAATCAGGGATTCTGGAATCACCGCTCTGAAAGAAAAATCCCGGGCCGGGAAAAGTACCATGCAAAGTCACCGGCACAGTCGCAAAATCAATGGTGGCGGAATCCATTTGCAGGTTTTCATCAACAAATTTAAAGGAAACTGTACCATTCTCGACTTTATAGGGAGTTTCGGCAAGCGCGAAGGAGATATCATGACCTTTGAAGTTTCCATCCCAAAGTATTCTTCCCGGCTGACCTAAGTGTCCTGAAAAAGCTAATTTTCCAGCAACCGCACCCTGTTCGAAAATAACCGGAGACTTCTTCTTTAAAGTAGGTCGGGCTACAGACTCAGAAAAGATACGATTAATATATGGATTAAGTTTCTGCAGATCAATATTTACCTGGCCGGAAAAACTGCTATGAACCTTTTGATAGATATCGCTTAATACCAGGGTTCCCGACTTACAGGTAACCGCGTCCTCAATTAAACAGTTTAAATTTTTAATTTCAAAAACGTTGTCCGCCAGCGACAGCTCTGCACCTTCAATCAAAAATGACGGTATAATCTTTGTCGCCCCAAAGGATACATTCTCACAATACAGATGCCCACCAATTATCCCAACCGGAGGGTTTTCCTCCATCAGCCTTGAGATTTTCCGATAGTTCCCCTGCAGATAGGCATTCTCAACTATCAGACTTCCCTGATCTTTTAAATTGCGACAATAAGGCTTAATCTGCTCTGGAATTATTTTCCAGGGCAGTAGAGGCAATATCTTTAAGGGGTTGAATTTGGCACTGCTGAGCCGGGCCTCAATCGTACCATCAATATCACGCCGCGCCTCATGGAGCAGACAGTAGCCACGAACTGTCAACCCATCCGCATTGATCGTACAATTACGGGTTTCGATGGTATTGTAGTTATCAGCCAAACGAAAATCATAGTCTACGGCAAAACGCTCAAATTCAAGTTTTTGTTGAAAAACCTGTTGATAATCAAGTTCCGCCTGGCGCAGGATTATCCGCCCTTTGGAATGAAAGAGTCCCATCAGACTCCCGTCATAGTTTGCATCGATATCGACCCTTCCCCCGACAAAACGCATCGGTACATATTCTTGATAATAGGGGAAGTAGGTTGCGGCATTAAGATTTTCAGCTCTTATTTTACAATCTAATATCATCTTGCCCGGATCTATGGGAAATCTGATATTAGAAAGACTCCCCTCAATATTCAATGAACCATCACCCCCATTATCAAGGACTGTAGATGTCAGTTCAAATATTGTCTGCGCCTCCGTCTCATGCCATGTAAAGGATGAATTTAAGTGCTTAACCCTGGTCGTCATCGCCGATATACCGAAGCAATCATCAGTAAACTCTACGGTCCCGTCAATAATCTCAATCTGCGCCCCGCTGATTTCCGGATCAATCTTCCAGCCGGCAAGTCCCAACCCCAACTCCAGATTCACATCATCGTCATTGCTGTCGGATGGCTGTAAGAAATTGGTCAGAGTTGATAAATTACGATCAAGCAGCAACACGACCTTCGGCCGTACCAGGGTCAAACGTGCAAGATGGAGACGTTTCTTGAAAAGATATCTAAGATCAAAATTGATGATAATGGTTGTGACCGAGATAAGTTGGGATCCGGACTTGCCAGTAACTTTTACCCCATCAATCCGCAAGCCCGGTCCATGCTGATAAGTCAACCCCAGTTTTCCAACACTAACTTCACCGGCAAGTTGTGATCTGAGATAATCCAGCACCTTAGGACGATAATTATCCAGATCGAGCAGGTTCGGCAGGCTGATCACCAACAAAAAAATTACCAGCAGCAAGACCGCGCCCAAACGGGCCAGCCAGCGCCATTTTTCTGTATTTTTTCTAAACAAACCCTACCTCAAAAACAATCATCTCACATAAATGAAAAAACGTTTTCAGCTGCCCTCACCATCACTAAAACAGCATCAGCCAATCTTGATAAAGCTAAAAAATAGAACTTTTTGTATTCCGGCAATAAAAAGAAATATCCAGACCTGCGATAACAGTTACTATCACTTGCAAACCTATTTTTGAAGTTAAAAGGTATTAATTTTCCACCCGAACTAAAGCTTACAACTCGACCCGGGCCAGAGTCAGAGCCGTAACCGAAACGGCACCGGCACTCCTCAGGGTACCGGCAACCGTATCAAGGGTAGCTCCCGTGGTTAACACATCATCGCAGAGAAGAACATTCCTACCCCTCACAACTTCCGGATCAATAACGCCAAAGGTATCCCCAGTCAAGTTGTATGCACGGGCATGACGATCCAGAGACGCTTGCTGCGGAGTATGAATATTTTTCACTAGTTGACCGGCAACCAGCGGCAGACCAAGCGCGAAAGAACTACATGCAGCGATAAACAGAGCCTGGTTAAAATCCCGTTTCCTCAAGGTCTTGCGTGAAAGAGGCACGGCCAAAACCAGATTAAAATCAGATTCCAGCAAATTCAATCTGGAGATTGTCAGATAGATCAGAATTTTAATTAGAGGAAAAAACTCATTGCGACGATGGTATTTCCAGGCCGGAATAATCCTGGCGATGGAACCCGTATATTGATAACCGGAAAAAAATTTGTCGATCCGGGACGAACGGCCAGATGCAAAAGAGCGTTCGCATATTTCAAGCTGATTCCGGCAGGAAGAACAGAGATAGTTCTCCAAAGATTCTTTCTCAAACGCTGTAGCCAGAGGGTGAGACAGAAACTGAGAACAGAGCAGACAAGTGCGGGGAGCGATAATATCAAACAGAACGGAGAGGTATGAGGATCGTTGATTCACATGCTTTCTTGCAGCAAACTGGTTCCGGACATAGCCTCAGGCACCTTGATCCCCATAATCTGCAACAGAGTCGGAGCGATATCGGCCAAAATTCCGCCGGCCCGCAACTGCATTTTACCACTGTCGCAGCCGTAAAGAATCAAAGGTACAGGATTGGTCGTATGCGCTGTAGCCGGTTTTCCGGATTCATCAAACAAGGCTTCAGCATTGCCGTGATCAGCGGTGATTAGAGCAATAATACCTTTTTCGCTGAATTTCTTCAGGATTATACCGAGACAGTTATCGACCGCTTCACAAGCTTTTACCGTAGCTTGGAAAAAACCTGTATGGCCAACCATATCACCGTTGGCAAAGTTAAGAACAATCAGATCATAATCCTTTTGTTCCAGGCGTACACACAGTTTTTCCGCCACCTGAGCAGCACTCATCTCCGGTTTTAGGTCGTAAGTTTTCACATCCCGGGGCGAAGGAACCAGCATTCTGTCTTCACCGGGATAGGGTTCCTCCCGGCCGCCGTTGAAGAAAAATGTAACATGGGCATATTTTTCCGTCTCGGCAATCCGCAGTTGCGACAGACCCAGATTCGCAACCACC
>JAGGTT010000098.1 GCA_021163565.1 Candidatus Tharpella sp. | reverse complement strand
TTGTCTGTCATTGCGGGGCTAATATCTCAAGTGTAGTTAATGTACCCTCCGCAGTTGAATATGCCTTAAGCCTGCCCAATGTCGTCTACGCTCAGGAGCAGCTTTTTTCCTGCGCGACTAATTCAGCCAAAGAGATAACCGAACTGGCCAAAGAGAAAGGGCTTAACCGAGTGGTTATGGCGGCTTGTTCGCCGAGAACTCTTGAACCTCTGTTTCGTGACACCTTGAGGGAAGCTGGGCTTAATCAATATTATTGCGAGATGGCGAATATCAGAGAGCACTGTTCTTGGGTTCATGCCAAACAAAAAGATGAGGCCACGCAAAAAGCTAAAGACTTGATCCGGATGTCGGTCGCGAGGACTCGCTATTTGGAACCCTTGCAGGAGTTTGATCTGGATGTAAACCCGACCGCCTTAGTTGTTGGTGGCGGTATCGCCGGCATGACCTGTGCTCTCTCCATCGCCAAACAGGGCCATGAGGTTCAACTGGTTGAAAAGGCTAAAGATTTAGGCGGCATGGCGCGTCGTTTGTACACCACTCTTGAAGGTATGGATGTGCAAGCCTATTTAGATGATCTGATTCACGAGGTTTACAATAACCCTTTGATCCATGTGTCTCATGAAGCGACGATTACGGATGTTGCCGGCTATGTCGGGAATTTTACGACGACGCTGGAGAGTGAAGGTCGTATCAAAGAGATAAAACATGGGGCTTCGGTTCTGGCGATCGGGGCGGATGTTTATCAGCCCTGCGAATACCTTTATGGTGAAAACGATAAAGTTCTCACCCACCTTGAGTTGGGCGAGGAGATCGCCAAAGGCGAAGAGAGCATTATTCAAGCCGAGAGCCTGGTCATGATTCAATGTGTCGGTTGTCGCAACGAAGAGCGGAATTATTGCAGCCGGGTCTGTTGCAGTCATGCCATTAAAAATGCCTTGAAACTCAAAGAGTTAAACCCGGAAATGTCTATCTATATCCTTTTCCGGGATATGCGGACCTATGGTCTGAAAGAGGATTTCTATCGGGATGCGGCCGAAAAAGGTGTAACCTTTATTCGTTATGAAACCGATGATAAACCTGTCGTTGAAGCCGTTAAAGCGGGGGGCAAGTCAATTTTACGAGTAACCGTCACGGATCCTGTTTTAGGGAAAAAACTTGAGCTTGATGCCGATGTTGTCTCTTTAGCGGCCGCCGTTATTCCTGCCGCAACCACTCATGAAATAGCCCGAATGTTCAAAGTGACTTTGAGCCCGGATGATTTTTTCAAAGAGGCCCATGTAAAACTGAGACCAGTTGAGTTTTCTGCCGATGGGGTCTACCTTTGCGGTACGGCGCACTATCCTAAACATATTCAGGAGTCGATTAATCAGGCTTATGGTGCGGCCGGCCGGGTTTTGACGCTTTTATCAAATGACACGGTTACCGCTTCCGGTTCGGTTTGCGAGGTCAAAGAGGACGACTGTATTTCGTGCGGAGCCTGTATTACAGCCTGTACGTATAATGCTATAGAATTTGTCGAGACTGCAAAAGGGCGCAAAGCCCGGGTTAATCCGGTCATCTGTAAAGGCGACGGTCTCTGTAACGCCAAGTGTCCAACCAACGCGATTGTTTTAAAGCATTTTACCGATGAAGAGCTTATAAGTCAGATCGACGCGGCGACGACCAAAGAAGAGATCATGCAGCAAATTGACGCAGCTGTTTAATAAGGAGAAACAAATGAGTGCAGCGCTTGAATTTAAACCAAAAATCTTAGGCTTCGTGTGCCACTGGTGAGCCTACGGGGCGGCTGACCTGGCTGGAGTTTCCAGACTACAATATGCAAGTGAGATCAGGCTTATTCGAGTTATGTGTTCCGGGAGAATCGATCTGGAATTTATTCTTAAAGCCTTTCAGAATGGACAAGACGGTGTCTTTGTTGGGGGTTGCAAGTTAGATGAGTGTAACTATATAACGCATGGCAATTATGACGCTTTAAGCAATGTTCATCTCTGTAAAAAAATTATGCAACATATCGGCCTCAATCCGGAACGTTTAAGAATAGAATTTATGTCCGGCGCTGATGGAGATCTTTTGGCTGAATATACCGATGATTTTACTAAAAATGTAAAAGAGTTAGGGCCTCTGGGCAAAAGTGAAGGCCTGGATGAGGAAGATTTGAAGTTAAAACTTGAAGCGGTTCGAAGATTAGTTCCCTACATCAAACTTGTGGAGCGGGAGCGCTTAAGAGTGCCGGTTAAATCGGAAGAAGAGTATAACAAATTTTTCAAAAGTGACGAAACTAATCGCTTGATTGAAGAACTGATCACCGATAAATTGTCGGTCAGTGAAATGTTATCGTTGCTCAGTAAGAAGCCTCTTTCAACCGGCGAAATTTCTAATATCCTCGATCTTAATCCGTCTAAAGTGGCAAAACATATCAGTGACTCCTCAAGACAGGGATTGATCAAATACGACGAGAGCGGTAATTGCTACGCCCTCGCATAAGAAAATCAGGAAAGTAACTATGGATAACGATAGAATTGATCAGATTATTGCTCAGCACCATGGCCAAGCCAGTTCACTGATTCAGGTATTACTGGATATTCAAAGTGAGCACCATTGGCTGCCCAAGGAAGCGTTAAAGAGGGTCAGTGAAAAGTTGCAGGTTCCTTTAACCCAGATACAGCATATCGCCACCTTCTATAAAGCCTTTAGTTTAGTGCCCAAAGGCCGCCATCAGGTTCACGTTTGTGTAGGTACGGCCTGCCACGTACGCGGGGCCTCGCGGATTCTTGATACGTTGCAGGAGCTGACCGGGATTAAGGCTGGTGAAACCGATCTTGACCTGAAATTCAGTCTGGAGACGGTAAATTGCGTCGGTTGCTGTGCATTAGGTCCGGTTATGGAGATCGATGGCAAAACTTACGGTAACGTAACCCCGGCCGAGACCATAGATGTGATGAAAAATTTTAAGTAAATGGCGTCGCAAAAAGTCCGATCTACAACTCCTTGGATATCGAAATTTTTGCTTAGCCATTTAACGACTGTTTTAAGAATTATTCATGATTAGGATAAAACTATGCCAAAAATAAATTCGTCTGCAGCATTAGAAAAATTCAGACAAGAAATATTGTCAAAAAATGATGCCGACACACCTTGTATCTCAATCTGTGCCGGGGCCGGTTGTATCGCCTCCGGGGC
>JAGGTT010000035.1 GCA_021163565.1 Candidatus Tharpella sp. | reverse complement strand
GCCAGGGCGATGGTTTCGCTCTTGATGCCGCCGTCAACCTCAATCAGCAGAGGTTGTTCCCGGTCGCCGGCGAATTCCTTAATCCGGGCGATCTTCTTTAAGGCCTCGGGAATCATTGCCTGCCCGCCAAATCCCGGATTTACAGTCATTACCAGAACCAGATCAACTTGACTGATAATGTCCTCAAGCATAACTGCCGGAGTTGCCGGATTAAGTGAAACTCCGGCCTTGATGTCATGAGCTTTAATCATCTGGATCAAACGGTGCAGGTGGGCACCGGACTCTTGATGAACCGTTATAATGTCAGCCCCGGCTTCAGCGAAAGCATCAATGTAGCGTTCGGGTTCAGAGATCATGAGGTGGACATCAAAAAGCAGCTTGCTGTGGGGCCGCAGGGCCTTGACCACTCCGGGGCCGATCGTCAGATTGGGAACGAAGTGACCATCCATGACATCTATGTGAATCAGATCCGCTCCGGCCTTGTCAAGGGCTCTGATCTCTTCTCCCAGGCGGCTGAAATCAGCCGATAATATTGACGGTGCAATCATTCTCATGGCAATTTTCCTATCTTTTGTGAGCTGTAAACATGGTTAAGTGAGAAACTTATCTCGCTTTAACTTCTTTGTCGTCAGCTGGTTCGGATTATCGGCGCGGCAAAAAAACCATCCATTTGCGCATCTGTGATAAAACTGGTTTCAAAAAAATTGTTTCGGTTAATCAGTTTTCGCAGGTTCTCAGACTCAATTTCTTCCTGTCTGAGCAAGCGAAAATTTTGATTATGGGTCAGAAATTTTTCCACCACATCCTGGTTTTCATCGCGGCAGGTCGTACAGGTGGCATAGATCAAACGACCTCCAACTTTCAGGTATTTAGAACAGTTGCTCAGGATTTGCAATTGAATTTTGCTTAGTCCATCAATCTCTTTTAAGCTCTTGCGCCAGCGTAAATCAGGGCGACGGCAGATTACTCCGAGGCCTGAGCAGGGGGCATCAACCAGAATCCGGTCGTAAGTCTGGGGCAGGTTCGCCGGCAGGGGGCGGGTCAGATCGACAGCGACCGGGGTGATCGAATTAAGGCCTAAACGAGTGCTGGTGGCGCTTATTTTTTTAAGACGTTCAGGTTCTGAGTCAGCCGCGATAATTGTACATTTGTCATCATTTAATTCCGCCATATAGGCACTCTTGCCGCCGGGGGCCGCGCAGGCATCAAGAATAATTTCACCTGGTTGCGGGTTCAAGAGTTCGACAATAAGTTGTGCCCCTTCATCTTGAACGCTGATAAAGCCTTCCTTGAACCATTCAGAATGAAGCAGGGGGGCGGATTTCAGTGTATGGAGGACGTTTTTGCCGTATTTCCCTTTCTCAAGTTTTAATTCGGTTTTATCTTCAAGTTTAAAACGCTCGAGAAAATTGTTGCCGGTGATTTTCCGACAATTTACACGAAACGTGGTACCTTGGAACTGGTTGGCTTTAAGGCAAAGGGTTCGAGTCGCGGGCTGACCGAAATCAGCCTGCCACTTTTTCACCAGCCAGACCGGCAATGAGTGGCGGACAGCCATATTCTGGGGCTGGTTATCATCAGCGGGCAGGAGTTCACCGGACTTATGCCGGAGAAAAGAGCGCAGAATGCCGTTGACAAAACCCTCTCTTCCCGGAGTCAGAGTTTTTGCCAGATTGACCGCCTCTGAAACTACCGCATACTCAGGTCGGGCTTTACTCATTGGGAATTCTAATTCGAAAAGGGCCAGCCGCAGAATATTCCGCAACTCCGGTTGCACCCTCTTTTTTCGGGTCAGAAGGGTGTCAATGTAGTGATCCAGACGCTTATGCCAGCGGATAACCCCGGCGGCAAGACTGGTTGCCAGGGCCCTTTGAACCTGATTGAATTCAGTTTCCGAGTGTCTCAGCGAGATCTCCAGCAGGGGCTCAATCGCCTGCGGTTGTTCCTCCCACTGGGAGAGAAACTGGCAGATTCCCTGCCGTATATCTTGATCACTCATGCTGAGTCTCACAAATAATTAAATAAATATAAATTGAAAATTATTTCGAAAGACAAATTGTGTAACACAGAGACGCGGAAATTGGAACTGTTAAAGAGGCAGTTCGTAGGGCATCAACCCCAATTTTAACTTGCAATTTTACCGAAAAACCTTTAGAAGACCCGGCACGAAAACCAGTTATGCCGGTGTAGCTCAGGTGGTAGAGCAACTGATTCGTAATCAGTAGGTCCGCAGTTCGAGTCTGCGCATCGGCTTCAATGAAATCAAGCACTTATCGTTAATTCGGTAGGTGCTTTTTTGTGTCAAATGCATTTGGGTAATACTTTTGGTTATACGTTTTTATTTTGCCTATCAGAGTCTTCATAGCGACTTTTTGGGGAAAATCGTTGTCGCAGACAAAAAGAATAGTCAAAGTAAGTTATTCTTCGCAGCATCCCTCCGCCCTCTGTTTTTTGAGTCTTGACCAAGCACTACTGCATGCGCGAAACCCCTTATTGCAACATTTTTTTCTTTTGTCTGTGATTACGATGCACCTACCGCAGTTATCGTATGCGCAGATAGCGAAATTATCTATAGGTATGCCTCCTATAAGATCCAGAAGATAATCGACGTCACTTCGGCTGTGGTTTGTAAATGAGATTTTATTTGAATCAGTATTTAACGTGAGAGACAAATTTAAGCGGGTGGGTGAGTTGATTCGTATCGCGGGGATAGTGCATTCGTTCATCTGTGACAGGTCTGCCATTTTTTTATAATAGTTATGGTTTCGTTCTATGGTGTTGCTGTGCTCGACATTGTCGGTGCCGGTAGTTTTACTGTAAGGATCCAGCCCTTGTGCCTGTTTGAATGTGAAAACTTTCTTTTTTATCTCCACCCAAACTTTTTTTAAATCCAAGTATTGTTGATAAGCTTCATTGGCTGTTCTGTTCCAGTCATATTTAGTCACTCTCTGGATCAATTCTTCATAATTACTAGTATTATAATAAGGCATGCTTGGGTAAAAATAAGTATAAAAAAAATCATAAAAATCTAGCAACCAAGCTGCCTGCTTTAAGATTTTCTTTTCGTCAGTAGTAGTCGTGTTTTCGAGACCTACCTTCTGTTCAAACTCGTCCGGTTCTAATTCGAGATATTTTTCGATTAAATAGCTAGCCAAGTTAATTCTTCTTATAGAAGTATGTTTTTTCTTACCCTCTCCGCTCTTTTCACCTTTCACATTATCTTCACCTGTGCAGTCGTGCTCATCGGTTGAGATGTCAGCAGGCTCCAGTTCTAATCCTGTTGCGACCTGCAAAAATTCATCGGGGTGCACTAGGGCAACAAGCCGATGAATTTCTTTTAGCCGGATGACAGTTCCTTCGCAGTACGGCTCGATGGCGTCGGTATCGTATCGCTTTCTGCGGTTTTTCGCCCGATATTGGCCGTCAATGTCGCTGTGGATTTCTTTGAGGACGCTGCTTATGGGGAGATCTGGGCGCTGCTCACTGCTCATCTGGTTCACCTCGTTGATTGGCGGTAGCTGTCGCCACTCATGGCTATCGCGCTTTTTTTATCGTTATCCGTTGATTCTATCAATTTATGGCCTGGTTCTCGAAAAAAGTCCAGTTTTTTTTAAAAAAACAAATTTAATATTATTATTTT
>JAGGTT010000029.1 GCA_021163565.1 Candidatus Tharpella sp. | reverse complement strand
CCTATTCGCCCGGTACCTACGTACCTGCAATTTGACATGTTAAAACGTAAATACAAATACAGCCGTCTTTGGCTCGGCGGCAAGAACCCCATGCATCGCCTGAAAAGCGCGATCATCTTGAACAAGATAAAAAAACAGATCCGGGAAGATCTATAATGAAAAAACTATTTCTCGCCGGCGCATTGGCCCTCGGCTTACTCTTTTCAATGAACTCTATAACTTTGGCCGGCCCGCAACATCCCGCAAAACTTCCAGATTCGGCAAACATAATATCCCCGCTCTCCGCTCGCGAAATCGCGCAAAAGGTCTACGACCGGGATCTTGGCGACGATGTCACGACCAAAGCCTCCATGGCTTTAATCAGCCGCAACGGGCGCACAAGAGTTCGGGAGTTTAGCACTTACAGCAAAGATTACGGCCCGGTTATCAAACAGATGGTTCGCTTTACGACACCTGCCGATATTGCCGGTACCGGTTTTCTTTCGATTGAAAATGACGACGGCAGTACGGAACAATTTCTCTACCTACCGGCATTAGGCCGCACCCGCCGGATTGTCTCCTCCCAGAAAAACCGCAGTTTTGTCAATACCGATTTTACTTACGAAGATATGCAGCGGCGGCGCCCGGAAGCTTGGAAGTACACCTCAAACGGTAGTGAAAGCATTGATAATACAGATTGTTTCATTATCACCAGTACCGCCAAAACCGAGACCGACACAGCTTACAGCAAAATCAAATCCTGGATCATGAAAGACTTTTTTATGCCCTTAAAAGTTGAATTATGGGATAAGAAAGGCCGGCACACTAAAAGCTACAAAGTTCTGAGATTTAAGAAAATTCAGGATATAATGACCGAAACTGAAGTCGTCATGAAAAACCTTAAAAAAGGTCACCAGACTGTAATTAAAAGTATTTCTGTAACCTATAACCAGAACCTGACAGATAACATTTTCAGCAAAAGACACCTCGAAGAGTGGTAACCCTGCACCGATGGAGATAAAGCAATAAAGCAACAACCTTAACCAGTTTCCGAGATTATGATTATGAGAAACCCCGGCCCAGCGAAGAATATACTCACCCTGACAACCATGTTGATACTGTTTATATTCATTATAATTGCAACTCCGGCGGCGGCACAAGAGCAGGCAACCCCGAAGATGAGATATGAATTTTCAGAGAATTTTACGTTCAAGGGTTGGATTGTAGGCTTAGGGGCTGTGGATACACATGATGATAATGATACTGAGCACACCAATCTATTCCGCAATCGGATCCGCGTCGAGTCCGACTGGCACCACACTCTTTCGCCAGATAACCGACTTAAAGCAAAATTTTCCCTGGATTCTGATTATCTTTATATGGGTGGCGGGGAAAAATCCAATCACGAATACGATTTCACCATCTTTGAAGGCTACCTCCTCTATGCCCACAAAAACTTAAGTATGACTGTCGGCAAACAGATCGTGCGCTGGGGTAAAACCGACCAGTTATCGCCGGTCGACAATATCAATCCCCAAGATCTGCGACTCTTTATTCTGCCGGAACTGGAAGATCGAAAAATCCCGATCTGGATGCTTAAACTGCAGGGTTTCGGCGACAACTGGTCCTGGGAAGCGCTCTATATCCCCTGGTTCGAAAATTCTGATATCGATTATTTTAATTCTGACTGGGCCATTTTCCGCCACCTGCCCGAAGAGATCAAGGCTTCCAACCTCCCCCCGGAATTCAAAGATTATGCGGATCACGTCCTCATAATCGACCGCGACAAACCCGCTAATACTCTCGGCAATGGAGAATTCGGCGGCCGCATCTCTTTTACCGCCGGACAAATTGATTTCAGTTTCAGCTATCTTTACGGTTGGGAAAACCAACCCAACATAGAAAGTTTCCCGATCAAAAACCTTAATGTCGACGGCTCCTTCTCCGGGGATGATATCGAAGACCTCCCGAATCAGCCGGATCTGATTTTCACCGATGAAAGAATCGCCATAACCTACAAAAGACAGCAGGTAGCGGGGCTTGAGTTCGAAACCACCATAGGTTGCTTCGGCCTACGCGGTGAAGCCGCTTATTTCGACCACATGTCATTTCTCGCCAGCGATCTCACCTCTACCCGCAAACCGGTCTTTCATACAGTCTTAGGCCTTGACTACACTTCCGCAACAGACTGGTATTTCAACACTCAGTTTTCCTGGATGAAGATCTTAAGCTACTCCAGCCGAATCCTCTATTTCGAAGATGACAACTTAGCCCTCATGGGTGAAATCAGCAAACCCCTCTTCGATCACAACCTCGAACTCCGCCTGCGCTACAACTATACATTAAGCGATGGCAGCTACTACCTGGAACCCTCAATCACGCTCAAATACTTCACCAATATTGAGATTGAACTCGCCGCCAATATCCTGGGCGGCGATAAAGACACCCTTTTCGGCTCTTTCAAGGAAAATGATCAGCTCTTTCTCCGGGCTAAATATTATTTTTAATGGATTATAAACCATGATTGCAACGCTGATCGAGAAACACTGCCGTAATATCTTTGCACACCCCTGGCTTTATATGGCGCTCCTCCTTTTTTTGACCGGTATCGCCGGCTACTTTTATGCGACCCTGCCCATAGAAACCTCGGTCGAATCGCTTATCATCGACAACGACCCGGATCTCCT
>JAGGTT010000119.1 GCA_021163565.1 Candidatus Tharpella sp. | reverse complement strand
TTTTGTCAATATTGAGAATGTTGGCCAGCATTGAGCTCTCACTCTCCCGGAGCAGGCCTTCCTGTCTGCCGGAGAGAATCACACTTTTGATCTCTTCTTCCGAGATGGCCGGGGCCGGAACTCTCTCTGGCATTCCCATCAGGCGGAGCAGAAGATTGACGGCCAGGGCGAGAAAACGGTTGATCGGCATTAATATTGTAATCAGGAATTTGAGCGGCAGAGCAGCTTTGATGCTGATGCTGTCGGGATGGGCTGCAGCATAAGTTTTCGGAGTTATCTCAGCTCCGATCAGGAGGATGACAGTCACCACGATGGTGGCGATGATGACTCCGTTTTCATCCCAAAGATCGATACATATCTTGGTCGCCAGAGCCGATGCTGCAACATTGACAAAATTGTTGCAGACTAAAATGGTGCTGATAAATTCCCGGGGTTGTTTGAGAATCTTTTCCAGTACTTTAGTGGCTCGGGGATGGTCATCGGCAAAATGCTTGAGGCGATGATGACGGAGACTGAAGAGTGCGGTTTCAGTTCCGGAGAAGAGGGCCGAACAGAGAATCAGGAGAAAAAAGAGAGCAATTTGTGAAAGCAGGTTGATATGATCCATTGTTTCTGACTATTTCCTTTACAAAAGTGACGCTATGGACTATTTTTCTGGGCTCCAAATATCGTTTTTAAGGTTATTTTGATAAGTATGGAGATAAGGTATTGTATTGTCCGGTTCATGTCCGATCGTTGCCCAGGTCTCTGACCATGATACCATCTGACACTATTGATAATAACTTGGAGAGTCGTTAATGTCTACAGTTAAAGCTGAAGCAGAAAAAAATAGTGGTAATGAGAGCCGGAAATCGGAGTCGAAAAAGAGTGGCGGCGGTCTCTTCTCCCGGCTTAAAAATGGTCTCGCAAAAACCCGGAAACAGTTCGTCGGGACTCTGGATAATCTCTTTTATGGTGAGAAGGAAATTGATGAGGAGTTTCTGGAGGAGCTCGAAGAGATTCTTTTGACCTCCGATCTCGGGGTGAAAACCAGTTATCGTCTCTTTGCTCAAATTGAGGAGAAGGTATCCCATAAGGAACTTGAAAACCCGGCTCATCTCCGGGCTTTTCTGCAGGGTGAAATCGGAACTATCCTCAAACGTTCCGAGTCGGTCTGGGAGTTTGATAATAAACCTTATGTGATTATGGTCATCGGCGTCAACGGGGTCGGGAAGACGACCACTATCGGCAAGTTGGCTTCGATCTTTGCCAAACAGAAGAAAAAGGTGGTTTTAGGGGCGGCCGATACCTTCCGGGCGGCCGCGGTCGAACAGTTGATGATCTGGGCTGAACGGGCCAAGGTGCCGATTATTAAACAGAATATGGGGGCAGACCCGGCCGCAGTCGCCTTTGACACGGTTCAGTCTGCGGTTAAACGTGATGCTGATGTTGTGCTTATCGATACTGCCGGGCGTCTGCATACCAAGGTTAACCTGATGGATGAGTTGAAGAAAATTCAACGTGTTTTAGGAAAAGCTTTGCCCGGTGCCCCTCATGAAGTGCTGCTGATTCTGGATGCCAATACCGGCCAGAATGCGATTTCTCAGGCGCAGATGTTCCATCAGGAGATCGGGGTGACCGGCCTGGTAATGACCAAACTTGACGGTACCGCCAAGGGTGGGGTGATAGTTGGGGTCTGTGACGAGTTGAAAGTGCCGGTTCGCTACATCGGTATCGGTGAAAGTATCGCCGATTTAAGGGAGTTTAGTTCCGATGATTTTGTCGATGCCCTGTTTGATACGGTTTAGCTAATTTTCTTGACTATGTCTAATCCTCCCAGTTGGAATGCTCTGCTTGAATCAGCCCGCCGTATTTCTCCGGTCCGGGTTGCTCTTTCCGGCGGCATCGACAGCCTCTGGCTATTTCATTTTTTAAAAAATATTGCCATGATCGAAGTGACCCCGGTTTTTTTCAATCATCCCGGGGTTTTTCCGGAAGAGCGGGTCGCTGCGGAAGATGTAATCGCCGCAAATGCAGGCCTTGTATTTGAGTTTGGTCGGGCAGAGATGTCAGCGATCTGGGGTGACACGGAAAAAGAGCGTTGCTATCGTTGTAAATATCACCTGTTCAGTCGCATGATCAGTGAAACTGACCCGGCTGTAACTATCTGTGATGGTACTCACTTAGATGATGATCCCAAACGGCGGCCCGGAATTCGGGCCTTAACCGAACTTGGTATCGTCAGCCCGTTGAGAATCTGCGGTTGGGATAAGAATCTGATTCGCACAGCGGCCCGAAAAGCCGGTCTTAAAGCCTGGAATCAGCCGGCCCGGGCCTGTTTGATTGTCGCGGGAAAGTTTGGGATATGAAAACATGAATCGTGATGAGCTGAAAAATATTCTAGATGAATTAAAACGCGGTGAGCGCCGGGTCGATGAGGTCGCGGATCTACTCGAACATCTTCCTTTCCGTGATTTGGGCATCGCTCATCTCGATACCCACCGGGGTTTACGTTCTGTAATGGGCGAAGTAGTGTTCGCTTTGGGAAAAGAGATTTCCGATATCGGGATAATCCTCAAAGGCCTGCTTGAACATGAGGATAATATTCTCGTAACCCGTCTCGAAAGTCATAAAGCGGCTGTTTTACAGCCTCAATTTCCTCAGTTTACATATCATGCTGCGGGCCAGTATTTTGTGAAGATGGGCCGGGACGTTCCCGATCAGGGTCGCGGCTTGATTTTACTGGTTACGGCCGGGACTTCAGATTTAAGGGTTGCGTATGAGGCTGAAATAACCCTGAGAATGATGGGGCAGAGATGTGAGAAACTGGTTGATGTCGGAGTCGCCGGTATTCACCGGCTGCTGGCCTACCGGGAAAAACTGCTGGCGGCCGAGGTGCTGATTGTCATTGCCGGAATGGAAGGGGCTCTTCCCAGTGTGGTTGCCGGACTGGTTGATAAGCCGGTGATCGCGGTGCCGACCAGCATCGGTTACGGAGCCTCCTTTGGCGGTGTGGCCGCCCTTTTGGGGATGCTCAATTCATGTGCCGGCGGCGTTGGCGTGGTCAACATTGATAACGGCTTCGGCGCCGCCTATCTTGCGGCCCTGATTAACCGTGATTAAATAAGGTTTTTCTCTTTTGCAAAGAGCAGTAATTCAATATCTTTTCCCGATAGTAAAAAACCGGTTACTTTTCCTGCCAATTGGGGGCACGTTTTTCCATGAAAGCTTTAATTCCTTCGGCCGCATCTTCAGTCGTACACATGCGGGCAAAAGCTTCATTCATATACTCGAAGGCCTTATAGTAATCCTGATCGGCGGCACCGTAGAAAGCGGTCTTGGCTATCTGTAAAGCGAT
>JAGGTT010000260.1 GCA_021163565.1 Candidatus Tharpella sp. | reverse complement strand
TTTAACTTGACAGTGATATATTTCTGTAATAATGATCGTTGCTTACACAATTTGGTATGCAGTATACAATAGCTGCATAGATTTAATCTAATAGTTCAGGAGAGAGACCATGTCATTAAAAGAGGCACAGTTGGAACGTTTAGAGCAGATGAATCAGGCGGCCGAGATCAGCGGTGGGGAAGCCCGGATTGCCAAACAGCATGCATCGGGTAAAATGACCGCCCGCGAGCGGATGCTCTATTTTTTTGATGATGGAACCTTTGAGGAGATCGACAAATTTGTCATCCATCGCTGTACCGATTTCGGTATGGAGAAGAAAAAAATTGTCGGTGACGGCGTGGTCAGCGGTTATGGCCGGGTTAACGGGCGTTTAACTTATGCCTGTGCCCAGGACTTTACCGCAATTGGCGGTACTTTGAGTGAGACCAATGCCAAGAAAATGTGTAAAATTCTCGATATGGCCGCTAAAAACGGCGCCCCTTTCGTCGGACTGAATGACTCGGGCGGTGCCCGGATCCACGAAGGGGTTTCAAGCCTGGGCGGCTACGCTGAACTATTTTATCGCAACACCATTTATTCGGGAGTGATTCCGCAGATTGCGACCATCTTAGGCCCCTGTGCCGGCGGCGCGGTCTACTCACCGGCGATTATGGATTTTATCGTTATGACCGAAAAGAGCAGCTATATGTTCATTACCGGTCCTAATGTTATTAAAACTGTGACCAATGAAGATGTGACCCAGGAGAAGCTCGGTGGCTCTGATACCCATATGAAAATCAGCGGGGTTTCTCATCTCGCCGGTAAAGATGATAAAGACAGCATCGATCAGGTCAAAAGACTTTTAAGCTTTATGCCACAGAGTAATCGTGAAAAAGCGCCTCTGACCCACTTCAAGGGTGAAGCAGAAATGCTGATTCCTGAACTCAATGATGTTGTACCGGCTGATTCCCGGCGTCCTTATGATATTAAAAAGATAATCAAAATGGTTGCTGATAATGCTGATTTTCTTGAAACTCAGCCGAAATATGCAGCTAATCTGGTAACCGGATTTGCCCGTTTTAATGGTGAGTCGGTCGGCATTATTGCCAACCAGCCGAATTTTATGGCCGGCTGTCTCGATATTAACGCGTCTGACAAATGCGCTCGTTTCATCCGTTTCTGTGATTGTTTCAATATCCCGCTTCTGACCTTTGTTGATGTCCCCGGATTTTTGCCCGGGAGCGGTCAGGAGTTCGGCGGGATTATCCGGCATGGGGCCAAAATTATTTTTGCCTATGCTGAAGCCACCGTCCCCAAAATTACGATCACGACGCGGAAATCTTTTGGTGGAGCTTATTGTGCCATGTCCTCCCGGCAGCTGGGAGCTGATATTCACTATGCTTATCCGACGGCCGAATTTTCAGTTATGGGGCCGGAAGGTGCAGTCAATATTGTTTTCAATAAGGAACTTAAAGGGGCCGATGATCCGGTGGCCAAACGCCAGGAACTGGTTGATGATTATAAAGATAATTTTGCCAACCCCTATCGTGCTGCCGCTTACGGTTTTGTCGATGAGGTGATTAAGCCGGAAGAGACCCGGATAAAAATTATCCGGGCGCTGGAGATGCTGCAGGATAAGGAAGAGCAACTTCCTTATCGTAAGCACAGTAACATCCCGTTGTAGAGAGTATGTTTTTATTGATTGGCAATGAATTTTGTCTATTAAATGAGGTGGATTTATGAGTTGTACAGAGAATAAAGCCCGTCTGGCGGAGCGTCAGGAGCAGTGGCAGGGAATGGTTGATAAAGCTCTGGCCCGTTTCCCTGAACGGAAAGAGAATTTTACGACAACCTCCGATATCGCGATGAAGCGGCTCTTTACCCCGGCAGATGTTGATGCGATCGACTATAACGAAGAGGTTGGTTTTCCGGGTGAGTTTCCTTTTACCCGGGGAGTCCAGCCGACCATGTACCGGGCCCGTTTCTGGACGATGCGTCAGTACGCCGGTTTTGGTTCAGCCAAACAGACCAATGAGCGTTATCGTTATCTTTTAGGACAGGGTCAGACCGGTTTGAGTGTGGCCTTCGATCTGCCGACCCAGATCGGTTACGATTCTGATCACGAACTCTCCGACGGTGAAGTCGGTAAGGTAGGGGTGGCGATTGATTCACTTGCTGATATGGAGATTCTTTTTGATCAGATCGCTCTCGATAAAGTCAGCACCTCAATGACGATTAATGCTCCAGCGGCGGTTCTTTTAGCCATGTATGTCGCCGTCGCGGAAAAGCAGGGAATCAGCTCAGACAAACTGCGCGGCACTATTCAAAATGATGTCTTAAAGGAGTATTTCGCCCGGGGGACCTATATCTTTCCGCCGCAGCCGTCAATGAAGATTATTACCGATATCTTCTCCTATTGCAAAGATAATCTGCCGAATTGGAATACCATCAGTATCAGCGGTTATCATATTCGTGAAGCCGGATCTTCGGCGGTGCAGGAGGTCGCGTTTACTCTGGCGGATGGCCTTGCTTATGTCGATGCGGCGATTAAAACCGGCCTTGATGTTGATGTTTTTGCCAAGCGGCTCTCATTTTTCTTTAATGTACATAATAACTTTCTTGAAGAGGTGGCTAAATTCCGGGCCGCGCGGCGTTTGTGGGCGAAATTGATGAAAGAGCGTTTTGGTGCGAAAAAAGCTTCGTCGATGATGATGCGTTTTCATACCCAGACGGCCGGTTGCAGCCTGACTGCCCAGCAGCCGGATAATAATGTTGTCCGGGTAACCATGCAGGCTTTGGCCGCAGTTCTGGGCGGCACCAACTCTTTGCATACCAACTCTCGGGATGAGGCTTTGTGCCTGCCGACGGAAGATTCAGTTCGTATCGCCCTGCGGACGCAGCAGATTATCGCTCATGAGAGCGGGGTCGCGGATACGATTGATCCACTGGCGGGTTCCTATATGATTGAGTCAATGACCTCTGAGATCGAAGCCAAAGCACTTGCCTATATCAACAAGATTGATGATCTGGGCGGGGTTGTCAAAGCGATTGAAGCGGGTTACATGCAGCAGGAGATCGGTGACAGTGCTTATGCTTATCAGAAATCAATTGAAACTGCCGAACAGGTGATTGTCGGGGTCAACCGTTTTACGATTGAAGAAGCGGCCCCGGAAAATCTTTTGCGGATCAAAAAAGAGATGGAACTGGAACAGCTTGAGAGCCTTAAGGCGATGAAAGATAAACGTGATGCGGCGGCGGTTGCGGCTTCACTCAAAGAGTTACGTAAGGTGGCCGAATCTGGTGATAATCTGCTGCCAATTATTGTTTCCGCGGTTAAAACCTACGCCACACTGGGTGAGGTTTGCGGTGTTTTGCGGGAAGTTTTTGGTGAATACACTGAAGTTTAGGGTTTATGAAATTACGTCTAAACTACATTGAAAGTCAGCGACCTTTATTCATGCCCTGGGGCTGACTGAAAACCTTTTTGGTTCCGGCAGTGCCGGGTCAGGAGATCTGAAATGGATAAAAAAATTAAAGTATTGATTGCCAAACCGGGTCTTGATGGTCATGATCGCGGGGCCAAAGTGGTTTCCCGGGCCCTGCG
>JAGGTT010000254.1 GCA_021163565.1 Candidatus Tharpella sp. | reverse complement strand
CTGAATTCGATCTTATCTTCATGCTTACGCTCTACCAGACGAATCAGATTCTCACAATGATCCCCCATACGTTCGAGATTATTAACCATATACATGATTGAGTTAATCTCACGCGAGAGCTCAGGTGTCATTGAAGACTGGCTCACATTAACCAGAAAATCGGTAATCTCTTTCTGCAGCATATCAACCGTTTCTTCTTTACGATAGACCTTGTCGACCAGCTTCTGGGAATAGTTTTCAAAACACTCCATAGTCTGCTCAAACATGCGAAAACAGAGATTTGCCATCCAGGTCGTCTCCTTCCGGGCCTGGGCCAGAGCCAGCGGCGGCGTGTCCAGCACCCGGTTATCAAGATAACGCAGATGATATGAATCCTCTTCGTCGTCACTGGCAGGCACCATCCAGATACAGACTTTAGCCATAATACCAACCAGAGGCAGAAAAATCAGGCAGTTGAATACATTAAAAATGGTATGTGCATTTGCCAGATGCCGGGCAATAAAAGGCTTATCTCCGATGGCCATCGCATACTGAGCCGCCTGCTCCGCACTGGCAACCACCAGGTCCGGATCACCGGGAGTAAAATTATCAACCAGTTTGGTGAAAAGTGGAAACAACATTAAAACATAAGCAACCCCGATAACATTAATCATCATATGGGCCCGAGCCGCTCGTTTAGCCGAAACATTGGTGCCGATACCGGCAATAAGAGCGGTTATTGTGGTACCGATATTCTCCCCTAGAATCAAGCCTAAACCACCGGCAAAGGTTAAGGCACCACTGGCCGCCAGAGTCATTGTAATGCCTACGGTCGCACTCGAACTCTGGAGCACAATCGTTAACAGAGCTCCAGCCACCACCGCCATAATGTGACTATGACTGAAGGTGACAAAGGCTTCCTGAAAAAAAGGCTGGGTTTTAAGCACGGCAAAGCCGTCCTTCATTACATCCAGGCCATAAAAGAGCATACCGAAACCAAGCAGAATTTCACCAAAATACTGCCAGTTGCGATTACGGCTGAAAAACTTTAGCGCAACCCCGATACCGATTGCCGGGAGAGCGTACTGAGTCACCTTGAAAGCGATCATCTGGGCAGTTATGGTGGTACCGATATTAGCCCCCAAGATAACCCCGATGGCCTGTACCAGATTCATCAACCCGGCGTTAACAAAACCAACCACCATGACGGTTGTCGCGCTGCTGCTCTGGACAATCGCGGTCACTGTCGCACCCACCAGAAAAGCCGAAATCCGATTAGTTGTCAGCTTCTCCAGAACCTGCCGCAAACGATTCCCAGCAATTTTCTGCAGACCCTCCGACATAATTCTCATGCCGTAGAGAAAAAGTCCGAGTCCGCCTAAGAAAGCGAACACCATTCCCTGAACCATTTTAAAGGATAACTCCGTAATTTATTAATTATTGGTATAAAATACGTGCTGTATCGACGCTGTACAAGCAAAAAAACCACTGCCCGGCTAAACCGGGAATTTTAGCAATTTGTTTCCACTTCTTAATAAAAACAGTAATCCCCAGAAATTACCGTTCACTCATTGGGAAGCCGCTATGCCGTTATACGGCAACAGTTTGCGCACGGCGACAATCTCAACTCCGGCGGACTCAGCGATTTTTGAAAACCTGGTTAAAGCCATAAGAGTCTCAGGATAAGGATGCCCGATACCAATCGCACTCTTTTTTATCCGGGCAATTTCAACCAGAACCCGAAACTGTTCAATAATTTTGGCAACATCTCTTTCATTATCAAGGAACACATCACGTTGCAGGGCTGGGATTCCGGTCGCCGTGGCCTTCCGATAAGCAATACTACTGGCAATCGTCCGGCTGTCAAGGAAAAACAGATTCCGCCCTTTAAGGACATTCATAACCAGGGTCATTTTCTGCGGATCCGCAGTCAAACGTGACCCCATGTGATTATTAACTCCGATAATACCCGGCAGAAATTCAAGGTCATCAATAAATTCCTGTTTAATCTGATCCTCACTCATGCTCATGAAGAGAGCCCCGGGACCCGGATCCTGGTGCGGATAATCACGCGGCTCCATCGGAACATGCAATATGATATCACAATGCCTGGTAGTGAAATAGCTGGCTACCTCGCGTGAATTTCGCAATTTGGGAAATATCGCAAAAGTCAAAGGCAGCGGCAGAGCGGCAAAGCGTGCGGCATTTTTCAGGCTCCGACCGAGATCATCGATAACAATCGCCAGTTGCATGCGATCAGATTCCGGTGCCGGAGCGGGCTGGAATCTGACAACGGCAAAATTGGCCACTATCACAACCTCAAACCCATCAAGAACGAGAAAATTCAAGCGCCCCTGGTTCGCATCAGAACTGATCAGGAGGCGATAATTAAAATCCCAGTTCAGGTTTTCACGAACACACTCTAAAAAACCGGTCAGGGCTTCAAGGTCACAGGTAACGCCCTTAAGCCGTATCCGCTCCCACGAAAGCCGGCCGTTAGACATAATCCGGGTATCACTTTCAAAGACCAGTTTTGGATCAACCGCGGTAAACCCGGCAAGCATCCAGTTCAAAGCTAACACCGGAGTTCGCGGCCCCTGATCCTGAGGTGGATACTCTTGTTTCTCCGAGATTACCGGCACCCCAGCGGATATCTGAGTTGTATAAGAACCTACGACCCGGCTGGCCGATACCGGGCAACATAATGCCAGCAGGATAATTCCGGCACTTAAATATCCGGCAAACTTAAGTAAAAAACATTTAAGCGCCGGCAGACTCAGCTTGATGACCATCGGTGCTATCTACTGCACCCCAGTCTGCTTGAATACCTGCCAACTCTGGAGCAACTCTGCGGCCCGTAAGATCTGGACATCATTACGCCATTCGGCTTCAGTTTTCTGGGTCTCCGCGTTCTTGTCCGCCTCCGGTTCACTCTCTTTTGCATCGACTTTCATCTTTTCAGACTTTTTATCAGTCCCGCTGTTGCCATTTTTAAAATGACCTTTCAGATCTTTCTCTTTGATTTTACCCATAAAGCCCTTTTCTTTTTTACGGACAACCTCTCCGGCTTCAACCAGTATATCGGGCTCAATTCCTTTGGCCTGAATCGAACGTCCGGAAGGAGTATAATAGAGTGATGTAGTCAGACGCACTGCCGAGCCATCTTCAAGCGGAACAATAGTCTGAACCGAACCTTTTCCGAAACTCGGACTCCCCATTACCAGAGCCCGCTTGTGATCCTGGAGCGCCCCGGCAACAATCTCGGAAGCACTGGCACTGCCTCCATTAACCAGAACAACTATCGGATAATCACCTTCAGTACCGTCATCATAAGCCAGATAACGCATATTTTGCTTACTGATCCGGCCATCTGTATATACAATCAGACCTGATTTCAGAAAATAGTCCGAAACCTTGACTGCCTGCTGCAACAGACCACCAGGATTGTTACGCATATCCAGAACCAGGCCGGAAATCTTATGATCTTTTTTCAATTCTTTCATTTTACGGTTCAAATCCGCGTAGGTTCGAGACTGAAACTGGGTCAGACGAATATAAGCAATAT
>JAGGTT010000277.1 GCA_021163565.1 Candidatus Tharpella sp. | reverse complement strand
GGATTCGGTGCGCATCCGATACTCAATAATATCCGCGACCGAAATGATCGACAGGTTGTGTTCTTCAGCGAATTTTCTCAACTCCGGCATCCGCGCCATCGTGCCGTCGTCATTCATGATTTCACAGATAACTCCGGCCGGTTTTAATCCCGCCAGCCGGGCCAGATCGACTGAGCCTTCAGTCTGTCCGGTACGCACCAGAACTCCCCCTTTGCGGGCCCGTAAAGGAAAAATGTGGCCTGGTCGAGCGAGATCATTGGGGCCGGAGTGATCACCGATTGCAGTAAGGATGGTGTGGCTGCGGTCTGCTGCTGAGATTCCAGTCGTGACCCCGCGCCGGGCCTCAATTGAAACCGTAAAAGCAGTTTCAAACTGGGCCGTATTGTCGGAAACCATCGGTGGCAGGTTAAGAAAGTCGGCGCGATCTTCGGTCAGTGAGAGGCAGATCAGGCCGCGGCCGTATCGAGCCATGAAGTTAATTGCTTCCGGAGTCGCCTTCTCAGCTGCCATAATCAGATCACCTTCATTTTCGCGATCTTCATCATCAACCAGGATAACCATTTTCCCGGCCTTAATTTCTTTTAACGCGTTTTCAATTCGTGAGATAACCATTTTATTTCCTGTATTGGGTTTTTAAGGATATTTCCTGTCAGTTAAGGGTCGGGATTCGGCTGATTACGGAAAGCCGGTTAAGCAAAGCCGTGTTTCTGCAAAGTTTCCAGGCTTAATTTTGCTTGCGGGCGGATCGTCTCTTCTTCCCGGGGCTGAGCCAGTTTTTCGATATATTTTGCAACCAGATCATTTTCCAGGTTGACGGTAGCGCCGATCCGGTAACGGCCCAGGGTCGTCTGTTGCAGTGAGTGGGGAATTACGGCCACCGAGAAACTCTCTTTTTTCAAGGCGGCAACCGTCAGGCTGATACCGTCAATCGCAATCGAGCCTTTTTCTATCAGGTAGTGCATAATCCCGGCCGGGGCCGCAAAGGTGAAAATTACCGCGTTGCCCTCATCCTGTTTAGCGATCAGAGTGCCGGTGTCATCGATGTGGCCGGAGACCATGTGGCCGCCGAAACGGCCGTCAGCCGCCAGGGCTCGTTCCAGATTGACCGGATCGCCCCGTTTTAAGGTACCAAGATTGGAGCGGCGCAGGGTCTCAGCTGAAACATCAAAACTTATCTCCGGCCCGGCTATCCGGGTAACCGTCAGGCAGACACCGTTGACAGCGATACTGTCACCGAGTTTAGCGTCACTTAAAACAAGTTGTGCGGCAATTTTAATCTCCCCGGAACCGCTCGTCAAGCCGGAGTTTAAAGTTGTGCCGATCTCTTCGATGATACCAGTAAACATAGGAACTCAAACGGCTAAAGGCTTAACGTGGGCGTTGTCCGAACCCAAAGGCACTTTCACAGGGTCACAAGTAAGTAGCTTTAATCAGAAAGTTTCTTTATAAAAACAAAAACAAGAAAATAACCTGTAAGCGACTAAATAATCATCTATACATATAGTCGTGATTCGCGGCAACATATAGACTCGTAAGCTGATTGAGTCAAGAAAAATCCTTCCTTTCTTGACAAGTCGGGCTATTTCGTTATAGGACAACGAGGAAGTGGAGAAGTTATGTCTGAGGTACTTTACAGCGCCAATGAGCTCGAAAAAGTGGTAGCTGATCTGGCAAAGGCGATTGCCGCAGATTTCCCTGACCGACAGCTTTTGCTGCTCGGTCTTTTGAAAGGCTGCCAACCTTTTTTGGCGGATCTTAGTCGTCAGTTAAGCCGCTACCAGCTGGATCTGGCAATCGATTATCTGCAGGTCAGCAGTTATATCGGTACTGCCAGCTGCGGCCGGGTAACGATCAAGCCGGTTACGGTCGATGAATCGTTCTGCCGGCAGCGGCATGTGCTGGTGGTTGATGATATATTTGACACCGGTCTGACCTTGAAAGAGGTCATGGCCTGGCTTAAGGAAAAAGGGGCCGCGAGTGTTAAGTCATGTGTTCTGCTGCGTAAATCCGGCTGCAGTGATGAAGTTTTGACTCCGGATTACTGGGGCGCGATTATACCCGATGCCTTTGTTGTCGGTTACGGACTTGATTATAACGAACAATATCGCGAACTGCCTTACATAAAAATATTAGGCGCAGACGAACAGTGACCGTATCGTAAAAGAGAAATTATTATGACAAAAAACTTAATTGGTCACCGTCTGGAGATCTTCTTTCGTGATCCCGAACTTGATACCCGGGGTCAGCTGTTGCGGGATAAACTCAATGCTCTGGACTTATCGGCATCGATTGACAATATCCGGCTTTCAGAGGTTTATACCCTGGAGGGAAATTTCAGCCTGACCCGGTTGCGCGAGGTGGCAGATCTACTTTTGAATCCGGTGATTCATGACGTATTGATTGATGAATCTCGCCCCTTAGGTCGGGTTGATGTTGTCTTAGAGGTCGGTTTCCTGCCCGGGGTAACTGACAATATCGCCCACAGTGCAGCGGCAACCCTGGCTGATGCCTGGGGTAAAGCCTTAAGTTCCGATCAGGGCATTTATTCCAGCACGGTCTACTATATTGAAGCAAAAAATCTCAGTGATGGCGATTTTCATCTTATCGGCCGGTTTCTCGCCAATGCCCTGATCGAACGACTGCACTGGAAAGATCACTCAACCTATGTCGCTGAAGCGGGCATGGACCTGGTAATACCCCGGGTCAAGCTTAAAGCGCATAAAGGTGTAAGCCGGGTTGATCTTAATATTCCGGAGGCCGAACTTATCGCTCTCGGCAAAGGCGGGATTATTGATCACTATGATGCTGCCGGTAATCCCGTGCGGCGCGGTCCCCTGGCGTTGGATCTTAACTCGCTGAAAACAATTGCCGACTATTTCGCCGGGGTCGAAAAACGGGCTCCGACTGATCTCGAACTTGAAGCGCTGGCCCAGACCTGGTCTGAGCACTGCAAACATACGATCTTTGCCGCGGCCCTTGATGATCTTGAAGATGGTCTTTATAAAACCTATATCAAGGGGGCGACGAAAAAGATTCGTAAAGAGCGCGGAGATGATGATATCTGTGTCTCGGTTTTCGTTGATAACTCCGGTGGGATTATTTTTGATGATGACTACCTGGTTACCGATAAAGTTGAGACCCATAATTCACCCTCGGCCCTTGACCCTTTCGGCGGTTCAATTACCGGGATCGTCGGGGTTAACCGGGATACGTTAGGCTTCGGTCTTGGGGCTAAACCGATAATCAATCGCTACGGTTTCTGTGTTGCCGATCCGGCTGACAACAAGCCCCTGTATCGTTCGAAAAATCAAAGTAATCAGGCACTCCGGCCGCGGCGTATTCTGGACGGGATTGTGGATGGCGTTCGGGTCGGCGGAAACTGCTCCGGGATTCCGACAACCCAGGGTTTTCTGACCTTTCATCCCGGCTACAAAGGTAAACCGCTGGTCTTTGTCGGTACCGTCGGACTTCTGCCGCGGGTAACTGAAGCCGGACGTTTAAGTCATGAAAAGGCTGCTTTAGCCGGTGATTATATTGTGGTCTTAGGCGGCCGGGTTGGACTTGATGGAATCCATGGAGCAACCTTTTCTTCTGAAGCCTTAACCGGCGGCAGCCCCGCGACTGCAGTTCAGATTGGTGATCCGATTACGCAGAAGAAATTTTCCGACGCGATTGTCAAAGAGGCTCTTCAGCGTAATCTTTACAGCAGTATTACTGATAATGGAGCCGGCGGAATCTCTTGTTCCGTTGCCGAGATGGCGCGTGAGTGCGGCGGCTGCCGGGTTGAGCTGGAAAAAGTTCCGGTAAAATATCCGGGCATGGCTCCCTGGGAGATCTGGATCAGTGAGTCTCAGGAGCGCATGACCCTGGCGGTGCCACCGGGAAAATGGCCGGAACTTGAAAAATTGATGCAAAGCCGCGGGGTGGAAGCGACGGTTATTGGAGAATTCACAGATTCAAGGCGCTGTCAGGTCAGCTACAATGGCGAATCGGTGATGGATATCGAGCTTGAATTTCTCCATGACGGCTTACCGAATAAGCATTTAACCACGAAGATACGGCCATCTGCGGAAAATGATGTACTCCTGCCGGAAGCTGCGGATTTGGTTTTGACCGATCTTTTCTTAAAGATGTTTAAACGCCTTAATCTGGCCTCGCATGCCTATGTTGCCAACCAGTACGATTTTGAGGTTCAGGGCGGCACCGTCTTAAAGCCTCTGATCGGCCGGGGCCAGGTGGATGCCTTTACGACTGTGGTGCAGCCGTTGCCGGAGTCAGAAAAGGGGGTTTCCTTATCCCAGAGTCTCTACCCGGCTCTCAGCGATATCGATACTTATGCTGCCGCCGCATTTGCCATCGATACGGCCGTGCGCAACCT
>JAGGTT010000209.1 GCA_021163565.1 Candidatus Tharpella sp. | reverse complement strand
TCCTGACCAAATCAGCCAGGAGGAGATCACTGCCGCAGTTTTAGGCCGTGAAGAGGAGCTTAAGGATAACCTTAAAGTCAACCTTAAGCTCCGGCGGCGGGCGTTGCTCTTTCCTTCCCGTATCTCAATCATCCGGCCCGAGATTGTAACTCTTTTGAGTCTTGAACTTGAAGAGAAATTACCTCTGCGGGTTGATGAAACCCGGGATCCTAAGCTCCTGCAACAGGGCCGCCTGCTGCTCAACCGTTCGGAAATTACCAAGCGGGCCCAAAAATGGTTGCAAAATCAGGAAATTCCCACACCATTCCAGTTTATTATCTTCCTCGACAGCAGTCCCGGCCGTAATTGCCAATTTTATACCTGCACCTGGATTGACGCCCAAACCGGTAACCGGGTTGCCACATTCACCTTTCGCGCCAACCTTGAAGGCAAACTGTTAAGACCGCTGGTACCCGAGAATCCGGTACCCTTACAAAATCTTATCAATTCAACTTCATGGTGGTGTAAAATCAGAAGCCGGCAAGAGGCCGACAATTATCTATTGGAAGCCGGTCACCGCAGTGACCTTGATTACGGCAGAAAACTTACGGTTTTCCGTAAAGCGGTTGCGATCAGAGACCCGCAGAGCCACAACCGGCTCGGCTTTCACTTCCGGGAAGCGCTCGGTGTGGTTAACGTAGTCGACTTTTTTGCCGCAGACGACAGCCTGGCTCAAGCTCAACTTCCTCTTAGCGACAGCTTTAAGAGTGCCTGGGCCGTGGCCATACCGGTCGCGGAAAGCGACCAATCGGTACAGCCATAACTCCGCCTGAGCAAAGCTTACTACAAGTTTATTTAATCATTTTCAAAAAGAGGCATGTATGCGTTCAGACCTGATGACCAAAGGTATTGAGCGGGCACCGCACCGATCTCTCTTAAAAGCTATCGGTTATACTGACAGCGAATTAAAACGCCCGTTAATCGGTGTCGCCCAGTCCGCCAATGAGGTGATTCCCGGCCATGTCCATCTGGACCGGGTCTGCCAGGCCGTAAAAGACGGTATCCGGATGGCCGGCGGCACGCCGATGGAGTTTTCAACCATCGGTATCTGCGACGGTATCGCCATGGGCCATCAGGGCATGAAATACTCCCTGGCCTCACGTGAGCTGATCGCGGATTCGGTTGAAAGCATGGCTCAGGCCTACCCTTTTGACGGCCTGGTACTACTGCCCAACTGCGATAAAATTGTCCCCGGAATGATCATGGCCGGCGCCCGGCTTGATCTGCCGACGATTGTCATCAGTGGCGGGCCGATGCGAACCGGGGTCTGCAACGGTCGGGAGATTGATCTGATTACAGTTTTTGAAGGCATGGGAAAATTCAAGGTCGGCGATCTCAGTGAAGCTGAACTCACCGACCTTGAGAATGCCGCCTGCCCCGGAGCCGGCTCCTGCAGCGGCATGTTCACCGCCAACTCAATGAACTGCCTGACCGAGGCTTTGGGCATCGCCCTGCCCGGCAACGGCACCATTCTGGCGGTTGATGCGGCCCGGATCCGGCTCGCCAAAGAGAGTGGTGAAGCCTTGATGAATCTGGTTGCAAAAAACATCACCATGCGCCAGATTTTAACTCGAGAAGCCTTTCATAACGCCCTCGCAGTTGATATGGCCTTCGGCGGCTCCACCAACACTTCACTCCATCTTCCGGCAATCGCGCATGAGGCCGGGATTGAGCTGCCGCTGGCGGAATTTAACCGGGTCAGCAGCAAAACTCCGCATATCTGCAATATGTCACCCGGCGGCCCGGATCACATGGAAGATCTGCATCAGGCCGGCGGGGTTTCCGCGATCATGAAAACCCTGGCCCGACAGGGCCTCTTAAATGAAGAGACCCTAAGTGTTACCGGTAAAACCCTTAAGGAAGTACTCGCCGATCCTAAAGTAATGGTCTTAAATAATGAAACCATTCGCCCGCTGGATAACCCTTACCATCCGACCGGCGGGCTTGCGATCTTATCCGGCAATCTCGCCCCGGACGGCGCCGTAGTCAAGCAGTCGGCCGTAGCTCCGGAAATGCTTGAACATCAAGGCCCGGCCCGGGTTTTTGACTCCGAAGAGGCGGCCTTCTCGGCGATTATTAATCAGCAGATAAAATCTGGTGATGTGATTGTGATTCGTTATGAAGGCCCACGAGGGGGGCCCGGCATGCGGGAGATGCTTTCACCGACTGCGGCTCTGGCTGGAATCGGGCTCGATAAAGAGGTCGCCCTGCTCACTGACGGCCGTTTCTCAGGGGGAACCCGGGGGGCCGCTATCGGCCATATTTCACCTGAAGCTGCCGCCGGAGGTCTTCTGGGTTTGGTGGCGGAGGGAGATCTCATCAAAATTGATATTCCCGGGCGTAACCTGGAGCTCATCGTCGATATGAACGAGCTTGAAAAACGCAAAGCCGCCTGGCAGCCGCCGGCCGCCACGATCAAAAAAGGCTACCTGGCCCGTTATGCTCGCCAGGTCGGTTCCGCCGCCAAAGGTGCGGTACTTGAGTAGATTAAAACAACCTGTTTTTAGCAACTCATAAGGAGATACAGTGATGCCGGATTGTCTTTTTTGTAAAATTATCAACGGGGAGATTCCGTCGGATAAGGTCTATGAAGATGAGATCATCTTTGCTTTCAAGGATATCAACCCCAAAGCTCCGGTTCATCTTTTGATTATCCCGAAAAAACACTACCCGACCCTCAATGACATTCCCGATGATGAGATGGGAATTATTGCTGAGATTCATAATGTGATAAAAAAACTGGCGCATGAATTCGGCGTCGCTGAAAGCGGCTACCGGGTACTTACCAACGTCAACCGGGAGGGCGGCCAGGTTGTCTTCCATGTCCATTATCATCTCATCGGCGGCCGCCAGCTCCCCACCTGAGTAGCAAAGTAATTGCAACCCGGGACATTGGGTAATTTTCTTCCACTTCTTGCGCATAATTTTTGTTTTACCAGCGCTCATTACGTCAAAATTGCGAAACTCACTCGTACCTCGTTCAAACAGTCGCAATTTTTTGGCTCCTTTTGCTGGGAAAAACAACAAAATTTTGCGAGACTTTCTACCCCAAGGGCACTTCCTCGCTATCGCTCAGGGCGCAAAAACAACCCAATATCCCTAGGATTTACCTCAATAAGTTTCTAGCCGTACAGTACTGATAAATTGATCATATCATGCCAAAACTTAATCTGACTCATGATTATTATACCGGTGACTATCCGAGTCTGCTCTGGGAGATGACAATCTGTCAGAGTCTGGGAGACGGTCACGGAACATTCGCCAAGGCTCTGGAGAAACCGGCAGCCTATGGGGCTCTGGTTGCCGGTTTTCTGCTGACAGAAACCTCTCTCCCATCTGACTGCCGGAGAGTAATTGAGATTGGCGGTGGTTACGGAACCCTGATGGCGGCCCTGCTGACGATTTTACAGCCGCAGCAGATCGATATGATTGATATCTCTCCGGCACTGCTGCAGAAACAGCAGGAACGGCTTCGGCAATTACCAATATCATTTCACTGCAGTGACCTTTTCAAATGGCTTCCGACCTTAAAACAGGAGAGCGTTGATCTGCTGATTATGAATGAAATTGTCGGTGATTTTCCGACAATAACCGGGCTCACAAAAGCGGCTCTGGCGAATACTCTTAACATACCGCCGGCGGTAGCGGATTCAAGTTTGAACCCGGCAACCCTAAATGATAGAGACTTACTGCAAGAGGCCGGCCGCCTGATTAAGACCTACGATCTCGATCTTGATGATCTGCCTGAAAGCTTCAACCTGAATTACGGCACCCTGCTCTTTATCGAACGTCTGGCGGAAACCGGAATTAAGCGAACCTTTATTACTGAACACGGCTGCGACACTTATCTCCCCTATCCCTTCTCTCTCTTTCCCGCAATCCAGCCGCCTGCCGACCGGAACCCGCGCCAGATCAAACTTAAAGATCACGATGAGTACAATATCCGTTTTGACCATCTGGAACGGCTCGCGAAAAAATTATCTTTCCAGGTCAAACGTTTCCACCTGATGGATCTGCTTGAAGTCAGATTTGACGACGAGATCAACTATCTTTTGA
>JAGGTT010000108.1 GCA_021163565.1 Candidatus Tharpella sp. | reverse complement strand
TTTTCAATAATGCCCAGAACCGGAACCTCAATCTGCTGGCTAAAGACGACTGACTTTCGGGAATCAAGCAGAGCTACATCCTGCGGCGTGGTCACAATAACACTGCCGTCCATCGGCTTGATTACATCAGCGACACTTAATGGTTCATCACCGGTTCCCGGAGGCAGGTCGATGATCAGATAGTCAAGCTCGCCCCACTGGACATCGGCAACAAACTGGCGGATGACCGTGTGTTTCAAAGGCCCGCGCCAGACTACCGGATTATCGGGACTCTCAAGTAAAAAAGCCATCGAAACTACTGCCAGGTTATCCATTTCCATTACCGGTTCCGGAATAATACCGTTTTCAGAGGCCTGCAGGCGTTTATTTTCAAGACCGAGCATTTTCGGCAGATTAGGGCCGTGAATATCGGCATCCAGAAGTCCGACTTTATGACCCTGATTGGCCAGAGTCACTGCCAGGCTCACAGCAACCGTACTTTTGCCAACCCCGCCTTTACCGCTCATAACGACAATGCGGTGTTTAATATTTGAGAGTCGGGCCTGTAAAACCCTCTCTTCCTGTTTCTTTTTCTCTTCCGCCGAGCAGCTGTCAGAACTACCGCAGCTGCTACAGCTTGCGCCTTCGGTACAATTTTCACTCATCAGATCAATCCTTTTTTAGTACCTTCCAGGTTATTTTCGGTTTGAAAAAACAAGAAAATGTCCTGATAAGTGTACTTATTTGCGGGCCGATTAGGCCCATTTGGATTGCGGGAGTATTCCCCGCATTATAAAACCATTAAAAGTTTTGTGGTAACAGATAAACAAGATAGTCTCTATTATCAGATTGTCAAGGGTCAATACTAGACAAAAAATCATTTCCCTCGTTTTTTGTTGCCAAAATTCAAACTCTGGAATAGAGTGTCAAAAGTCAGATTTTAGTTTTCAATGTAGTTGAGGTTTTTATGCGAATTGCGGTAATTGACGGTCAGGGCGGCGGCATCGGCAGCGCGGTTATCCATCGGCTCAAAGATGAGTATGGTGAGAGAATTGAAATTTGGGCTCTGGGTACGAACGCAATTGCCACGGCGGCAATGATGAAAGCCCGGGCGAATCGCGGGGCCACCGGTGAAAATGCGATTGTCCGTTCAGTCTCACGGGTTGATGTGATTATCGGGACTATCTCTGTGGTTATGGCGCACGCCATGATGGGTGAGATGACGCCGGCGATGGCGGCCGCGGTTGCCGCAGTTCCGGCTCGCAAACTGCTGCTGCCTTTGACGCAGGAGAGTGTGACCGTGGTTGGAGTTCAGAAAGACCATCTGCCGGTTCTGATCAATAACCTGATTCCTTTAATTAATGAGGAGCTTGCAATAGATGTGTGAAGCTAATGCCTATATTGAGAGGGAGGGCCGGGAGGTTCTGGTTATGGAGGGGGTTTTTGTCCTTAAAACCGAAGTCGGGCCCCAGGGCAACAGAGTTGTGCTGGAAAATATCTTTGGTGAACAGCATGTGATCGACGCTGAACTCAGCCGGATTTCATTGATGGAACATAAGATTGTTTTCAAATAGTTGTCAGCCGGCCTCCCCGCCGTAATTCTCTAATCATTAATGCACTTTAACACCAGATTCATTACCTCCTCAATATCATCGCAGATGTTAAAGAGAGTGAGGTCTTTTTCCGCAATCAGGCCGGAGCTCAAGAGCTCATCCCTGAACCAGTCACTTAAATTACGCCAGAAGCTGGAACCGTAGAGGATAATCGGGAAAGGTTTCATTTTGTGGGTCTGGATCAGGGTTATGGCTTCAAACAGCTCGTCCATGGTGCCGAAACCTCCCGGGAAGACGACAAAAGCCCGGGCATATTTTATCAGCATCACCTTGCGGATAAAGAAATATTTGAAGGAGACCAGTTCGGTTGCGTAATCGTTGGGTTTCTGTTCCAGCGGCAGGGTGATATTTAAGCCGATTGAGCGGCCGCCGGCCTCTTTAGCTCCACGATTGGCAGCTTCCATAATTCCGGGGCCGCCGCCGGTAATAACGGTGATATCGTTTTTGGCCAGAAGATTGCCGAGATAGATAGCCTGACGGTAGTCTTCATGCTCGGGAGAAGTGCGAGCCGATCCGAAAACTGAAACCGCCGGGCCGACATTGGCCAGCTGTTCGAAACCATCAACAAACTCCGCCAAAATCTTAAACATGCGCCAGCTTTCTTCGAGCTTGAAATCATCAATCAGATACTGGTCGTGATTGCCATTGTTTTTTTTCATTGTTACAGCCTCGGTTCAGGTTTATTCGTTATAATTTCAAGATCTGACGGCAAAGAGAAATGTTCAGATGCGAGGCGTGGAAAGTCTGAGGAATGAGGCGTACATTAAGTACGCCGCAGTGACGAAAACTTTCCGGAACGAAGCAGATGAGCGTTTCTCTTTGTCGTCAATTGCGAAAACTGGTTACCGGCGCGGGAATCTGCCCTTTACGCCAGATGAAGTAATCGCTGCTTTCGCTATGCAGCGGAACGATGTAGGCCTCGCCCAAAAGGCCGCCCCAGGAGACCATCTCTCCCGCTTTTTTCCCGGGAACCGGGATCAGGCGGACAGCGGTGGTTTTATTGTTCATTACGCCGATTGCGAGCTCATCAGCTATAATTGCGGAAATAGTTGTCGTTTTGGTGTCACCTGGAATCGGAATCATATCGAGGCCGACCGAACAGACCGTGGTCATGGCTTCAAGCTTATCTATGGTCAAGGCTCCGCATTTGACCGCTTCCGAAAGCCCGACATCCTCAC
>JAGGTT010000199.1 GCA_021163565.1 Candidatus Tharpella sp. | reverse complement strand
ATGAGTGCCATGTCGGTGCGGATTGTGGCGCCGATTCCGGGTAAGGCGGTGGTTGGTATTGAGATTCCAAATCTTGAGCGGGAAGAGGTGAATTTCAAAGAACTGCTTTTAAGCTCGACTTTTCAGAAGAGCAAAAGTGCTCTGCCGATGGCCCTGGGAAAAGAGATCGACGGGGTGCCGATGGTCGCGGATCTTGCTAAAATGCCGCATCTCTTAATTGCCGGCTCAACCGGTTCAGGAAAGAGTGTTGGTATTAATTGTCTGATCTGCAGTATTCTTTTCAAGGCGATGCCGGATCAGGTAAAATTTATCATGGTTGATCCGAAACGGCTTGAACTTTCGGTTTACGATCATATACCTCATCTTTTGTTGCCGGTGGTTACCAACCCTAAACGGGCGGCTGCGGCTTTAAGCTGGGCCGTGGAGGAGATGGAGCGGCGTTACAGTCTGATGTCGAAAACTGGTACCCGTAATATCGCCTCCTACAATCGCTTTATCGAAAAAGAGATTGCAAAACGGAACCTGACTGCCGCACCGGAAGCGGAGCTTGAGCCGGAGCTGGAAGAGGGTGAGGAACTTTTCGCAAACAATCTCGAAGAGGAGGTTGTTGCAGATTCCGAGGCCACTTTGCCGTTGGAAAAATTGCCCTATATCGTCATTATTATCGATGAGCTTGCCGACCTCATGATGGTTGCCTCGAAAGAGGTTGAAGAGTCGATAACCCGATTGGCACAGATGGCTAGAGCTGCCGGAATTCATTTGATTCTTGCGACTCAGCGGCCTTCGGTTGATGTGATTACCGGCCTTATCAAAGCCAACTTTCCGGCCCGGATTTCGTTTCGGGTCTCATCACGTATCGATTCGCGTACAATTCTGGACGCCTCTGGCGGCGAGCATCTGCTTGGTAACGGTGATATGCTGCTTTTAAGCCCCGGAACTTCGGTGTTTACCCGTCTGCACGGAGCTTTTATCAGTGATGAGGAAATTAAGGGTTTAACGGACTATCTTCGCAGTCAGGGTGCGCCTGAATATCAGGATGATATGCTGAAAAAGCATGAGGCGGCGCTGGCCAAAGCGAAAAACAGGGCCGGTGCCCGCTCGGCGGATGATGTTGATGGTGAAGGTGATGAGGAGTACGATGAGCTTTATGATCAGGCAGTCGCCTTTGTCTCCTCCCTGAAAGGAGCTTCAGCTTCGATGATTCAGCGTAAATTCAGAATCGGTTACAACCGTGCGGCCCGGATTATTGAAATGATGGAGAGGGAAGGTATTGTCGGCCCCTCCGAGGGCAGTAAACCCAGAAAAATCCTGGTTCAGCCAATCGATGCTTAAGTTTTGTGGTTTTCGTAAAGTCTTACAAAAACAGTGAAAAAAACATGGTTGACATTTTAAGGATAACATTAGGCGGGTTACCGCCGCGCATATAGATGTCATCTTCGATCCGGGTCAGAATCTTGGTCATCAGGACTTCGTAACCCATGTTGAGATGTCCATCATTATCCTTTTCATTGGTGAGAAAGTAAAGTTCACCGGATCGGTCGCGACAAACTTTAATGCGCCAGTTTACCTGACTTAGATTACTGTAGAGTCTTTTTAAGCGCTCCAGCGGAACCTGCAGGCTGGTTATCATGTTATTGTCATAGGGTCCATGTTGATCATAACCCTCGTCAATACTTTTCCGCAAACCTAAAGCAAGCAGTGCGATACGATCTTTATAGAGTGTATCTTCAGCAAAAACCGCCGTCAGAATCTCGTGCGATGCCTGATAATCAAAGGGTGAATCCAGACATTTCTGTTCCAGAAAAATAGTCCTTAGTTTTTCCGCCTGTCTGAACTGGTCCGGTTCATATTTCGGATTCTTAAGATAGAGCCGGCGGCAGAACTCCTCCAGACAGATATAGTGCTGACGGACGTGATGTTTTATAATCAGAACATCGGAAGTAGTCAGAATCCCGCGCATACCTCCGCGATCCCCGCAACCACACATCAGAATCAAACTTGTTAATGTGATGATAACTGTTGTAAGCAAGTGTTTGTTTTTGTTGCCGGGCATTGTCGGTATCGCTTCAATTTCAGGATTTGATCTGCCGGTTAATGGAAATTGGAATAAAAGGTCTTCCGCCATAAAAAACAGATTACAGTTGTACCTTTGAAACAGCATGAATTCTTATAGCGTGCTTTGTTCTTAACGAGCAAGTTAAATTTTTTATTAACTTGCTTTCGGTCATTGATAATGTTCTTTAAGCTGGCTTAGGCTATGTTTTTATTTGGAAATCTTACTTGACAGTAACCCGGTTTGGTTGTAAGCAACAGTGTTTGTTTTGTACGCTGCCTGGTTTAATTCATCCCGGCGGGTAAGGTCTAGATATTCTCCTTTGGAGGTATGAGGATAATGGTCGGATTTTACATGATTTACAAGCGTATAAATTTTTTGTGGATAACCTTAGATGTTATCTAAATATGATGGTTAGCCGATAACCGCTGATATGGTGAACAATGGATTATAACTGGCGCGAGAGTTGTATGAACATTCTGGTTGTTGATGACGATCCCGAGATCGTTGAAATTCTGGCTGATCTGCTTGGCGGTCTCGGCTACGATGTAAGTTCTGCTGCTAATGGAGCTTTGGCACTGGAACAGATTGCGGAACATGAGTTCGATCTTTTGTTAACCGATATCAATATGCCGGTTATGGGCGGTATGGAGCTTATCCGTCGAGTCAACGAGATGGAAAAATCTCCTATTATTATGGTCCTGACTGCCTACGCTTCAATGCAGTCGGCGATTGATGCGATAAAACTTGGAGTTTATGATTACATCACCAAGCCGTTCGAATTTGAGATTGTTGCCAACGCGGTCGAAAAGGCCTTGGAAAGACAGTTTCTGCAACGTGAGAATGTCAACCTGAAAGAGATGATGGCGCTCTATCGGGCAAGTGAATCGATAAGTGCGCAGTTTGGTCTTGACGAGGTGATTAAAGTTCTGTTCGAGTCCGCGGCTTCTTTTACAAAGGCCGATTTTATGGCTCTCTATCTGAATGATGACAGTCCTGGAAATCATGAATTTTCTCTTTCACGACGTAAACTGCTGCGACCGCCGTCTAATAATACCCGGTATCTGCTTAACCTTCTGCCGAAACATTTATCCTCGGCCGTAGCCCATGAACACTTTACCAGTTTCAGCAGTAAACTTTTTCAGAAACATGACCCTTTGCTGGCCAGTATATTGGCTGATAGCAAAGAGTCGGTTGAGTTTAGTTCGATGATGGCCTTTACATTGAAAGCCCGTAATCGTTTGGTCGGGGTCTTTATCCTGATCTCATTCAGGCCGGAGGTTGTTTTTTCAGATAAACTCCGCCGCTCATTTTATATGCTGGTATCGAAGGCCGCCGCCTGTATCGAAAACTCTTACCTCTATAACAACTTGCAGCAGCACTATATTGAGACGGTGGAGAGTTTTGCTATGGCTTTAGAAGCCAAAGACTCATACACCCACGGTCATTCATACCAGGTGTCCCTTTATGCGGCCCTGATTGCTCAGGAACTCGGCTTCTCCTGCAATGAACTTGCAATGTTGCAGAAGGCATCAATTTTACATGACATCGGCAAAATCGGGATCTCCGACGCCATCCTGAGGGCGGAAGGAAAGTTGACTGAAAGCGAGTTTGCCGAGATTCGTACCCATCCGTTGAAAGGCCGGAATATAATTGATCCCGTAAGCTCTTTGAACCAGGTTGGGGAGATAATATTTCACCACCACGAACACTGGAACGGTAATGGTTATCCTGATGGTCTAGTAGCCGATAATATCCCTTTAATGTCGCGGATTATCGGAATCGCGGATGCTTTTGACGCGATGACATCGAAACGCCCTTATCGTTCATCTCTAAGTATTAAAGAGGCCCTTATCGAACTGCATAAAGGTGCGGGTCATCAGTTCGATCCGGAATTGGTGACAATCTTTATCTCACTACGTTATGAAGTACGCAGGTTGTTGGTAGGGTTCCGGGAATCCGGGTATAAAGTTATTAAAGAAGTCCCCACCAGATTCAGGGAGAGTGCGGTTATATGCAAATAACGGTTAAATTTTTTGCCGGTTTCCGGGAGGGACGGTTTAAGGCTCGGGTGATCGAACTTGAGACCGAGATATCGGTCGCTCAGGTGGTACGGAAATATGAAATTCCCGAAGCTGAAATCGGAATCCTGATCTGTAACGGCCGCCATGTTGAGTTGACCGGCAAACTTGAAAAAGGCGATGTCCTGTCAATCTTTCCCAAAGTCGGTGGAGGCTGAGGGTGGCGCTTGAGAGGCTGAAAAATTATCTGATCAAACTCGCGGATACTGAGGGTTTGCTGCCTTTGTCTGCCTACAAAGAGATCAAGGGAAAATTTTCGCTTACCGACAAAGATATTGAGAAAGTTATTTTAGAAAACGGGTTTTTCCCAAAGCGTTACCAGCGCCAGAGAGCTGTTTTTGGCAATTTACAGCAGTTGCGCCTGCTTCAGGCCCGGGTCGCGATAGTCGGTTGCGGCGGACTGGGCGGTTCGATTTTTGAGATGCTGGTTCGGCTCGGGGTTGGTCACCTGCTGGTGATTGACCCCGATTTTTTTGTTGAAAGCAATCTTAACCGTCAATCTCTGGCAACTTCGGCAAACTTGGGCCGCGACAAGGTTGAAGTAGCGGCGGAATGGGGCCGGCTGGTAAATCCTGTGATTGATATCGAACCTTTGAATCAGGTTTTCCAGTCTTCTGAAGCTGAAGATCGGCTCTCAACTTGTGATCTGGTTTTTGACGCACTCGATTCAATCCCGGCCCGGCTTGAGCTGGCCTTACTGTGTGACCGTTATAATCTGATGTTAATCCACGGCGCGGTTGCCGGCTGGTACGGGCAGGCAGCCTCGGTGGCGCCGGGGTCTGCAAAAATGACCCGGTTCTATCCTCACGCTTCAGTATCCGATGCCGATCACAATCGCGCCTTTGGGATTGAATCTGCAATCGACAATCTCGTACCAACGGTAAATGTGGTCGCCGCACTTCAGGTTAGCTTAGGTCTTAAATTTCTCTTTAAGCGTGATCCGGATGAGAGTTCAGCGGGCTGCTTTATT
>JAGGTT010000257.1 GCA_021163565.1 Candidatus Tharpella sp. | reverse complement strand
ATGTCGCTCTCTTCTTGTTTGAGAATATATTTCAGATCATAGAGTACGTGTTCGGATTTTCCCAAGGAGTGGAGAGTTTGGGCACCCATTTCAACAAATTGTCGATGGGCGACGGCGATGATAATGCCATCGTACGTGTTCTGCGCCGGGTGTTCAATCGGAGTGATTTCGTATTCGTGTTGGGCTTCAGATTTGCTCACCCAGGGGTCGTAGACATCAACGGTGACACTGTATTCTTTGAGCTCGTCAACAATATCAACAACTCTGGTATTGCGGAGATCGGGACAGTTTTCCTTAAAAGTCAGACCCATGACCAGAACTTTGGCGCTTTTTATATGGATGCCGCGTTTCATCATAGTTTTGAGAAGTTGGGATACGACATAAGCGCCCATGCCGTCGTTTAAGCGCCGGCCGGCAAGGATGATCTCGGGATGATAGCCGATGGCTTGGGCCTTATAAGTCAGGTAGTAGGGATCGACACCGATACAGTGACCGCCGACAAGACCCGGGCGGAAGGGAAGAAAATTCCATTTGGTGCCAGCGGCTTCTAAAACGGCTTCGGTGTCGATATCCATTTTGTTGAATATCATGGCAAGCTCGTTGATAAGAGCGATATTGAGGTCGCGTTGGGTGTTTTCGATGACTTTGGCGGCTTCCGCAACTTTGATGCTGGCGGCCTTGTGAGTACCGGCCGTGATGATTGTATTGTAGAGGGCATCGACAATATCGGCGACCTCAGGGGTTGAACCGGAGGTTACTTTTTTAATCGTGGTCACCCGGTGTTGTTTGTCGCCCGGATTAATACGCTCAGGGCTGTAGCCGCAGAAAAAATCCTGGTTAAAACGGAGGCCGGATATTTTTTCTAAGACCGGAACACACTCCTCTTCAGTGGCACCGGGGTAGACGGTTGACTCATAGATGACAATGTTGCCCGGTTTCAGGGTTTTGGCAATGGTCTGACTCGCTTTGAACAACGGGGTTAAATCGGGTTGGTTATGTTCATTTATCGGGGTTGGAACTGTAACTATGTAAACTTGAGTGTCACGAAGATCCTGCTCGTTACTTGTATATTTGAGGTGTGTGGCATTGGCAAGCTCAGTGCTGGTTACTTCCTGGGTGGAGTCATGACCGGATTGGAGTTGCTTAAGGCGATTCTGGTTTATGTCAAAGCCTGAGATTGGAAAATGCTTTCCGAATTCTACGGCTAAAGGCAGGCCGACATAACCAAGACCAATGATAGCAATCTGTAGATTTTTACTTTGAATATTACTTAGAGTAATTTTATCGCTCATTTTTGATCGTCCTGTCACTGCCTGCGGGTTTTTCTGGTTGATATTCGGGAATCAACTGCTTCAAAAGCCTCCGGATCCCTTCTCCGTCAAAATTTTTGGCTTTTTCTTTGAGCAGGAGGATATGATGGTTGATTTCGGCATAGGTTTTACTGTTGCCGCGTAAGACCATAATCTTGGGGTGCGAGGTCGGCACAATGCCTTCACCTTCAGTGATGAGTTCCTCGTAGAGTTTTTCTCCGGGCCGCAGGCCGATATATTTGATTGCGATTTCGGTGTCAGGTTCGCGACCGGCAAGACGGATCAAATCACGAGCCATTTTATCAATTTTTATGGGCTCACCCATTTCCAGGATAAAGATTTCACCACCCTTACCCATGGCCCCGGCCTGGATAATGAGCTGAGCCGCCTCTTCGATGGACATAAAATAACGGGTTATCTCAGGGTCGGTAATCGTAATCGGGCCGCCAAGCTCGATCTGCCGTTTGAAAAGCGGAATTACCGAACCAGAGGAGCCTAAAACATTGCCAAAACGAACCGCTTGAAAGATTGTCTTGTGACTTTTCCCGGATGAGGTTGTATAATTCAAGGTGCCATCCCAATTATCTTTACTACAGGCCAGCATGATCAGTTCTGTAAGCCGTTTAGAAGCCCCCATAACATTGGTCGGCCGCACGGCCTTGTCGGTTGAAACCAGGACAAATCGGTCAATTTCATGAATGATTGCGGCTTCGATGAGGCAGGCCGTACCTTTAATATTGTTAAAAACCGCCTCCCACGGGTTAAGTTCAACCAGCGGAACATGTTTGTAGGCGGCCGCATGAAAGATAACCGAGGGTTGGTATTGAGCTAGAATAGTATCCAGCAGGTTAAAATTTTGAATCTTACCCAGAATCGCCCAACACTCAAGAAAACCTAATTCGTGTTCAAGCTCCATCTGAATATTGTAAAGATTCTCTTCACTGGCATCGAAAAGAACAATCCCCGCAGGTTGGAAGCGGACAATCTGGCGACAGAGTTCTGAACCAATCGAGCCGCCGGCCCCGGTAACCAGAATAGTTTTACCGGTTAGAAACTTACCAATTTCAAGCTGATCAAGAGAAACCTCTGCCCGCCCGAGCAGATCCCGGTATGATATGTCACGCATGATTTTAATCGAAGCCCGACCGTCAATAAGTTCGCCGAGACCCGGCAGAACTTTATATTTCAAGTGTGCGTTCTGACATATTTCATTAAAGCGCTGAGCCTGATTTCCAGTTAAAGCTGAGATCGCGATCAGGATCTCTTCGGCCTTGACCCGAGCATAGTGCTCTTCCAGATCATCAACCAACCCGAGTACCGGGATATTGTGGATTTTCAGCCCGATTTTATCCGGGTTGTCATCAAGTAATCCGATAATTGTGTAGGGCAGGGTCGGGTTGTTTTTGACCTCACGAATAATTTGTTCAGCCGCATCACCGGCACCAATTAAAAGCAGCCGTTTTTTGACTCTGGCGGGCCGGGCAATCAGGGTACGGGAGCCGGTGCTCCGTTGATAGAAAAAACGGATGGCAACCCGATGTGCGGAGATCAGGAGAAACGTCAAAATTGCGTCAAGAAAGAAGACAGAACGAGGAAACCCGTAGAAACGATTAACAAAAACAATGGCTGCAACTACAAGACAAAACGAAACCAGTGAAGCTTTAACGATATTTAAAAGGTCATTCAGGCTGGTGTAACGCCACATGCCCCGATAGAGACCGAATGCATAAAAAATGGGAAGTTTAACCCCGATAAGCAGCGGCAGAGTACTTAAGAACTGTGGCGAAAAGGTAGCACTGCTGGCAAACCTATCTGGGAAACGAAACCAGTAGGCACAGATGTGGGCGATAATAATAAGGATAATATCCGTTGCCAGAATCATCCAGAAATTCTTATTACGGATAAAACGGTTGAAGAATTTTATCTGACTGCGAACAGATCTAGGCATTACTGGGCTTTTTGTTAAGCTTGTCACCAAGCTTATTGCGATTGTTCAACCAGAAGTAGCGGACGTAAGCACAGATGACCGCCAGAAATCCCCCCATAATACCAGCTAAAGCGACAATTTTTTTCTTGTTGGGTTTGACCGGTTTAGTTGAGGCTTGTGGACACTCTATGACTTCGACAAGTGAGATGGTTCTTATTTTGTCGTTAAGACTATCGATCTCTTGATTCAGCAGGGTTATCTTGCTGGCAATCTCTTTTTCGATTTTCCACCGCAGATTGATAATTTCTTTCTGAATATCTGATTTCTTTTTCGGAATTTCAGAATCTATCTGTGATTGTAAATCAGCAATCGCAAGATGTGATTTTTCCTGTTTTTTTGCGAGCTCGGCGATTTCTGTACGGTGAGAAATAATCTCCTTTCCTGTATTTACAATCTTTTGACTGATGGTGTTTAAATAAGCGATATTCTGCTGGATAGTACTGGCCAGCAGCAGAAGCTGAACAGTGTCTTCAGGTGGGTTCTGGAGCAGTTGATCACGCAGAGAAATTATTTTGGTGGTATTTTCTTCAATTTCCCGGCGACTCTTTTCGTAATCATTCCGGGTTTCCTCGGCAGCTTTGATTTGCTCTCTCAGAAATTGAACCTGTTTTAGCATCATTTTTATATCAACATTAATTCGCTCAATTTTTCGACCCAAACGACCGCTTGCCACATCGATGAGTTTGAGCTCTTCTTCTTTTTGTTTAATCGTCAGTTCAACTTTCTGTTGTGCTAATTTATCTGCGGCAATTTCTTCATTAGCTTTTGCGATTAATTTTCTCAATAATTTTCGCTGGGTTTGCAGACCTGATGTCTGGGCAACATTGTTGTTGCGGTTAGTCTGATTAAGAAAGTTCATGTAGCCGGATAATATTTTCTTTCCTTTCACAGGATCGGGCCAGAAGATGGCTGCAGTTAACTGGCTGCCCTGACGGGTACTGGAAATACTTATTTTAGGAGCATTATCTTCAAGACCGATCTCAGCCGTATAAGTATTAAAAAGGCCGCTGCCAAGAAGATTTTTTAAGTCACTGGATTTCATGTATGGGAGAGGGGCCCCATCTTTATCCCAACGGTAGGTTCCCGATTTTAATTGAGTGAAAATTTTATACTGTGGTGTGGCTCGTAAAACCATAACTACCGCAATCGCAATAATTACAAAAGTTATAACGAAAATAAGGATTTTCTGCTGCCACAAAGGTCTTATGAGGTCGATAATATCGATCTCATCTTCGGCAGAGTAATGATCATTATCAGGCGGGTTAATATGGGAGCTGTTCTCTGTCATAATCCTATATGGTCTCCTGACTCTCTCTCAAAATAAGTTAAACGTTTATACCTGTCGATAATTAAGTATTTTTAGCAGGTGAGTTTATTAGACAAAAAGTGTTTTTTTGTCAACCATATTTGTGTCTTATACGAGTTCTAAAGGAATATGACATCGCACCTTGATTATCAATTACAAGTCCATCCTAAACTTCAGCCGTAAAACCATTCAGACCTTGACGCCGCGATACTTTTTGTAATCAATTTCGTGATTGACGACTTTGTATTGAATTACGCGCTTACTCGTACCCAGCATTTTCGCGGCTTTGGTCTGGTTGCCCCGGGTCTTTTTCAGGGCTTCGACAATCAAGGTGGTCTCGTAGGCTTTAACCATGGCCTGAAAGCTGGCCCCGCCTTCCGCCCCGGCATCGTTTTCCTCTCCGGCCGCGGCAAGCTGCAGCGATGGCGGCAGCTGATAACCGTGAACAATGCCGTCGGTCGCCAGAATCATGGCCCTCTCCAGCGCGTTTTGCAGTTCCCGAACATTGCCCGGCCAGTGATAAGAGATCAACATATCGATGGCCGAAGAATCGATGCGAGAGACTTTGCAGCCCATCTCCTCGCCCAGTTTCTGGACGAAAAAATCGGCCAGCAGGATGATATCGGCCCCGCGTTCACGCAGCGGCGGCAGATGAATTGGAAAAACACTTAAACGATAAAAGAGAT
>JAGGTT010000235.1 GCA_021163565.1 Candidatus Tharpella sp. | reverse complement strand
TCTCATGGGACCGAGTCAGTTCCACCGGCATGGTCAATGGATCATAGAGGTCGGCAAGGGTGCTGTCCGGAAATTTTGCCCGGGCGTCAAGAACCGCCTGCGCGGCTTTCTCCACTTCATCTTTCTGCCGGTCCGATACCTCTGGCCAGGGAAAGTTGTTGTAGACAAGACCGATAGAATAGCGATAGTCACTTTTCAAACGCCCAGCTGTATACCGCATCCAGGCCATGTGCATGGTGGAGGACAGCACCCCGAAGTGATAGAGAGTGGCGTCACCAGAAATATTAACAAGATTACTCGCCAGAACTTCGGGAGGCATAAAACCAAAAGGAATATATTTTCGTTTTTCTGATGAAACACCAGGAATCAACAGGTAGTTGCCGGCCGGCATATTCTCCACATGAAACCTGGTCGGCGTAGCTGCCAGTTTTTGGGTTGGTTTGCTCTTGCTGCTCAACCGATATTCCTGCACATGTTTCACCCTTTCCAGGCAGGCGGGCATGCTTTTCAAGGTTGACGGGGAACAGTCACCAAGCCATAAACACCAACGCTCTATACCGTTGATAAATTCCCTAGCCCCCACCCAACGCTTGAAATATGGTGCGGCTTTTGGTTCCCTGTGTAAAAATGCTTCCTTTTCTTCCGGGGTAAACAGGTAGTAGCCGCCATCTATCGGTTTATTGCCAATACCAACCTTTGGCACATCACAAAGGGGCTTTCTCCTGTTTTCCAGGATGACTGAAGGACCATCCACCAGATAGCCGTTGATATTCGAGGCCTTCAATTCATGAGGTGCCGAGCGAACATCATCATATTCATAGATTTTTTTACTTTTCCGATCGCGCAGAGCAAATCCGATAATCACACAATGGACTGCAGCTTTTCCCCTTGCCTCACTGCTCCACTGGAATGTCCGGTGGGCAAAGTTAATCACCACGCCCCGGGTAAACAATTCTTTCCACAAAACGCCAACCTGCTCACCCTGGGAAATGGAATTGGTTGAAACAAAGGCAACCTCAATGTCCGTTCCCTGGATGAACTGCGATGCCAGAAAATACCAGCCGGCGACATAATCAAGAATGCCGGTACCCTTGATACCGTCACTGACAGTGGTAATCTCGGCACGTTGGGTTTTGCTCTGATATTTGGAACCGACAAAAGGTGGATTGCCAAGAATATAGGAAAGTTTCAATCTCGCAACAATGGTTTCCCAGGAGATGGTCAGCGCATTACCGTGGACGATGGTAGCCGACTTCACCAGGGGCAGCCGGGCAAAATACATTCCAAAAGTTTCACTGACCAGCAGGTTCATCTGGTGGTCCACCAGCCACATGGCCACCTGGGCGATCTGGGCCGGAAATTCTTCCAATTCAATGCCGTAAAATTGATCGACATTGATCCGAACCAACATGCCGATATCCAGGACAGCCTGCCCGCCGGGATACAGGGCTTTGAGCACTTCAAGCTCAAGCAGACGCAGTTCTCTATAGGTGATAACAAGAAAATTTCCACAACCACAGGCAGGATCAAGAAAAGTCAACCGGGACAGTTTTTGATGAAATTCTTGCAGTTTCCGGTTTGATCTTCTTACTTGCAGGAACTCTTCCCACAGTTCATCCAGGAACAACGGCCTGATCAGTTTTAAAATGTTCACTTCCGAGGTGTAGTGAGCACCCAGATTTCTTCTTTCTGCTGCATCCATAACCGACTGGAACAGACTGCCGAAGATTGCCGGTGAAATGCCGCCCCAGTCAAGGTCACAGGCATCAAGCAGCATGACCCGCATCCTGGCGTCAAAACTGGCCACCGGCAGAAAATCGGCAAACAACTTGCCATTGACATATTCAAAGGCTGCTAGCTGCTCAGACAAATTTGCCAACCTTTTGTCATGGGGAGTGTCAAGGACCTGGAAAAGATGGTTTAGTTGCGCTGCCAGATCGGAACCGTCTTCGTTGGTATGTAGCTGGATAAGATCCCGGAACAGGTTTCGCTCGAAAATGCCGGTATCTTCGGCAAACAGACAGAATAGCAAGCGAACAAGATAAATTTCCAGATCACGGCCCGTGTAGCCGATTACCTTTAATTCATCATGAAGGCGACCCATCTTTTCGGCAGCTTTGATGTTGACCGGATCTTCAGGTTTGACCTCGGTTGCCGTGTAACCAGCCATAAAGGCAAAAAGCTTTATTTGTCCGGGTAGGTCGGAAAGATGGAACTCGGCGACAATATCTCCGTTTTGATCAAGATCATAGAGACGAAACCGTTCAAAGTCTGATACCAGAATATATTTTGGTAGTTCTTTTTCTTTGAGACCGGAAAAATAATCAGTTGCCTGCTGATGGGCGCGATCTAAATTTTTACCCCTTGATTTATGCTCGACAAGAAGGGTGCCTTTCCAGAGCAGATCAATAAAACCGTCTTTGCCATCAATTTTTTTGACCCGTTTCTCGAAAGAGGCAACCCGCCGACGGCTAATACCGAAGACATTAAAAAAATCATCCCAAAAGGACTTGGCTTCGGCATGTTCACTGGTTTCGCCCTGCCATTCTCTGACAAAAGCAAAAGCCCGATTTCTTATTTCATTCCAGGATAATGGCATGTATCATTAATCTTTGTGGTTCGGACATCATGATTTTAAAACGTTAATAAATTTGTTAGGTGTAAAAAACAGGCAACTTTGCTTTTTAAAAATCTTTAAACTTCTAATGCGTATTTTTGGAACTATTTTTTTGACCAGTGTTTGCTAAAATAATCCGCCAGGATATCCCCATGATCAAAGGCTATCGGGGATGGCAGGTTATCCCGGGTGAAGATCCCGACTTCGGCGGCGTCATCACCGGCCTGCAGCACCCCCTGCCCTTCCGCGAGAAAAACCGTGCTGATGGTATGC
>JAGGTT010000280.1 GCA_021163565.1 Candidatus Tharpella sp. | reverse complement strand
TTGATTTTTAGAAATTCGTAATTCATAAATTCACTCCTCTAGCTTAAGTGTTATAAATGTTACAATAGAATTTGACCGGCTATCTAACATACTTGCCGGGTCGGTTCAAGTGGAAAAGATCACGAGACCGCGGGCCATCGGGTGATAAGCATGATCATGGGTTAAAACTGTTTGACTGTATAGAAGAAATAGTATACTACGATTATCTCATATATGAAGTTGAATTGCAGCGGTGAAGATCGGGGGTTTAAGGTATTGTCTGAGGGCTTGCAAAGGCTTGGTCGATTGGGGTTGGGGAGCTTGGAAAGTATGGGGCGTTCAGCCCTTTTTCTGTTCTTAACCCTGCGAGGAATGTTTCAGCCGCCGTTTAAGTTGAGACCGGTTTTGCGGCAGATTCAAGTTATCGGTTCGGGTTCCTTTCTGGTAATTGCCTTTACCGGAGCCTTCGTCGGTATGGTTTTGGGTCTGCAGGGTTATTACACCTTGAGCAAATATGGTTCATCGAGTGCTCTGGGAGCGGCAGTGGCTCTGAGCCTTATCCGTGAACTCGGGCCGGTACTCACCGCTCTGATGGTCATCGGGCGTACCGGTTCGGCGATGTGTGCGGAGCTTGGTATCATGCGGATCTCCGAACAGATCGATGCTTTAGACTGCATGGCCATCAATCCTTACCGCTACCTGATAGCACCTAAACTGCTTGCCGGACTGCTCTCGATTCCATTGCTGACTGCGGTCTTTAATGTGGTCGGAGTCTTTGGCGGTTATATGGTCGGGGTCGTGTTGTTGCATGGAAATGGCGGGGCCTATATGGCGAGTATGCGAGCCAGTGTGACCGCAGTTGATCTGAAGATGTGTTTTGTCAAGTCAGTCTGCTTTGCTTTCCTTCTGGTCTGGATCTGTGCCGAGCATGGTTTCTGGGTTAATCGCCGGCCCTGGGGTTTCGGTGCAGAAGGGGTGAGTCGGGCCACAACTTCGGCGGTGGTTGTCTCTTCGGTCTCGGTGCTGGTAGCCGATTATGTTATCACCTCATTTTTGCTGTAGATAATAATGCCTCAATCATCATTTGCAATCAGGCTGATCGATATTCACAAAAGTTTCGGTACCCAGGCGGTTTTGCGCGGCGTTAATCTGGATGTCGAAAGAGGTGAGACCACGGTAATCTGTGGTGAGAGCGGTCAGGGAAAGAGCGTTCTCTTAAAGCACATCCTGGGTCTTTTGACCCCCGACCGGGGCCAGGTGCTGGTTGAGGGTGAAGATGTAAGCCGTCTCCGCGGGGCCGCTTTGAATCGTCTGCGAACCCGGTTCGGGGTACTTTTTCAGGGGGTGGCCCTCTTTGATTCAATGACTGTTTTTGACAATATCGCCCTGCCTTTACGTGAACGCAGTCGTCTCTCAGAACCTGAAGTCAAGGTCAAGGTCGAAAAATCACTGCAAATAATGGATCTTGAGGGGAGTGCGGGAAAATTTCCGGGTCAGTTAAGCGGAGGCATGAAAAAGCGGGTCGGTCTGGCCCGGGCCTTGCAGCTTGAACCTGATATTCTGCTTTTTGATGAACCGACTACAGGTCTTGATCCGGTTAAGAGTCATGATGTGTATCAGCTCTTTTTCGAAACCCAGAAACGACTCGGTTACACCAGCGTTATTGTGAGTCACGATATTCCCAAGATTTTTAATCTTGCTGACAAGATTGCAATTTTGCATGAGGGGCAGGTTCGTGCCTGTATGGCCCCGGCTGAGCTGCAGCGCAGCCAGGATCCCTTTGTCCGGGATTTTATCATAAGGGTCATGGGCCGGGCTTATCGGAGCAGTTACGAGTTGGATTCTGTTGAGTGAATCCTAAGGAAGAACAATGAAAAAATTTAATTTAGAGATGTCGGTCGGGGTTTTTATGATGGTGGGTCTGCTGGCCGTTGCCTATTTGACCCTCAACCTCGGTGGCATGGAACTTTTCGGCGGTAACTACTACAAAGTGCATGCCAGTTTTGTTTCGATCAGTGGTCTGAAAGTCGGGGCCCGGATTGAAATTGCCGGGGTTCAAGTCGGCAAAGTCTCCCGCATATCATTGGTTGATGACGAGGCAGAAGTGGTTTTGTCCCTTAATCCGGAAGTGAAAATTGGCAGTGATGTGTTTGCTTCAATTAAAACTCAGGGAATTATTGGCGATAAATTTGTCCAGCTGACTCCCGGGATGGAGGACGACTATCTTCACGATGGGGGTGAGATCACCGAGACCGAATCAGCGGTTGATCTGGAAGCTTTGATCAGTAAATATGTTTTCGGTAAGGTGGAATAAGATGATTGTCATGTTCCGGAAGATACTGATAATCTCAATGATTTCTGCGGTGTTACTGCTTGTCGGTACCGGGTTCAGTGTTTCTTTCTGCCAGGCTGGATCTGACACCGGTACGGTGGAGGAAGTCGATGAGTTTGCTGAGTTTGATGATGATATTGAGGTTGTTAATGATCCGTTAGAAATCATTAACCGGCCGATTTTTACTTTTAATCATAACCTTCATATCTGGCTCGTGGAACCTACAGCCAAGGCCTACCGGAAGGTGACGCCGAGTGTTTTCCGCACCGGTATAGTAAATTTTTTCGGCAACCTGCTGGAGCCGACCCGCTTTCTTAATTCATGTCTGCAGGGTCGTTTTGTTGAAGCGCGGGATACATTGATGCGTTTTCTCCTCAATAGTACGGTTGGGGTCGCCGGTCTCATGGATCCGGCTACGTATGATGGGATGAAGGTTAATGAACAGCGTTTTTCTTCGACTCTGGCTCACTACGGAGTTGGTAGCGGTCCCTATCTGGTGATACCTTT
>JAGGTT010000100.1 GCA_021163565.1 Candidatus Tharpella sp. | reverse complement strand
GGTTAGATAGTCCAGCCGTTTTCTGGGCCTATGATTTATTAGTTCCTCAGCCTTGTCAACGAGAGAAGGTGAGATCTTTGATAGAACCATATTTTTTGGGAAATATTGACGGATCAAGCCATTAGTATTCTCATTCGTCCCTCGTTCCCATGATGAATATGGATGGGCAAAATAAAAGCCGGCATCCAGACTATCGGCAATTACCTGGTGGTCGGCAAATTCTTTGCCATTGTCAGTAGTAATGGTATGGACATGATTTTTATGTTGAGCCAGTTTGTCAATGATCGCCTCACGGACTTCATGGGCTGTTTTACGTTCTATTTGTCTCATAGCCAGAAACCCGGACTTTCTCTCGGTCAGGGTAACTATGCTGCCTTGATGTCCTTTGCCAATGATGGTGTCACCTTCCCAGTCTCCAATGCGGTTTCTGGAATTGACAATCTCCGGACGTTGATCAATAAATGTCCTGCCCGGCAGAAGGCCGCGACGATCATAGCTGCCATAACGTTTACGCCGTTTCTTTTGGCAACGCAGATGTCGGTAAAGTGAACCTCCAGATTTGGATCCAGCAGAAGAGGTTTCGACGACCCCATTATCACAAGCAAAGCTCTAACCGGACAACACTGACGCATATTACGATTAATCTTAAATTTGGTGACTGATTACAAAGTTGACGTTGGTGGTAGATATCTACTGTGAAGAATAATTTGGTTCTGACCTGAATTATTCTCACAATAATCAAAATTAAGCCTTTTTCATGTTTTTGTCGTATTGATTTTTACCTTAAAATGATGTAGCGTATTGTTGTAATCAATTTAAGGTGTTGTCAGTTCTTGCCTCAATCTTCGAGAGAATTTGTGAATAAGAGTCTTTTACATAACCAAAATTTCATCCTCTTTCTGGCTCTATTTTGTGGCCTTATCTTGGGTGGTCTTGCGGAGCATACGCAGGCTTTGGTTTTGCCGGCTCTGGGCTTGGTTATGACGCTTTCCAGCATGGGGGTATCGAGTGATATTTTCAGCTCACCCCGTTCTCTGATTCGCCCCATTCTGGCCGGGATTGTCATGAATTATGTTATTCTTGGCGGTACCCTTCTGTTGTTAAACCATTTTTTGATCAATGATCCTGAAATCAGTGCCGGCTTTATTCTGCTGGCGGCGGTGCCGCCGGCGGTGGCTGTAATTCCTTTTTCCGTTATGTATCGCGGTAATTTGAATTTCACCATGCTCGCCGCCATTGGTACCTACTTCAGTGCTTTGTTGATTACTCCAGCGATTGCGGTGCTTTTCTTAGGCAGTAGTTTCGTCCAACCGTTGAAACTTTTACTGGTTCTCGTTGAATTAATTTTACTACCTTTGATCGGTTCCAGGCTTCTATTGAAAACCCCTTTGGCCAAACAACTGAATCGGTATCGCGGCGATCTGATTAATTGGATATTTTTTCTTGTTATCTATACGCTGGTGGGTATCAATCGGCAGGTTTTTTTCGAGCAGCCTTTAACTATCGTACCGATTGCCGTCATCGCCCTGTTGACTACTTTCGGGCTCGGTTGGTTGATCGGCAAAGTGGCGCGGGCAATCGGGCTATCCGAACCCACCACAGTCAGTCTGATGCTTCTTGGGACTTTGAAAAATTATGGAACGGCGGCCGGCCTCGGCCTGGTTATTTACGGAAAACAGGCAACCTTGCCGGCAACGGTGGCGACTATTGCCATGATTCTCTATGCTCTCTGGCTGGGTTTGAGGCCATCTCATTGAATAGTTCAACTCTTTTAGAAGGGTGGAGGGATAAGAATGACTATAAGATTGAAATTGGTGCCGGTCCCGGATCATTGGTCGGTAAAATATGGCGTATTGGTCTGATGGGTCACACGGCCAGGCCAGCCAATGTTGAACGCTTACTCAAAGCTTTACGGGAGACGTTGTAAGTGATTAAGAAAATTATCTGATAAAAACAATTTTTTACGATAAAGCTCAAATTTTTCTTTCTTGGTAAGGGTTAAGGTTAGAAATTATTATTTTAGAGGTAGAGGCCCGTTCTTATGGGGTTTTAACATTAGTCGGATTTCGTCTTTCACACGGGATTTTGACTTGACAAAGTCCGCAGGGAGTTTCATAGGTTCCGAGTATTTTTTCGGCGTAGGGTGCGGACACAGTTTTGATATAGTTAAAGCAGGCTTTTTTGTCGTGACCTTCGGCAGAGATAGCATTCGCTGGGCATCTCTTCATGCAAGCCCCGCAGGTTCCTTCCGCATGCCAGAGACAATTGGCTGTGTGTGAGTTGTACTTTCTTTGATCCGGTTTAATCCTGGCGTTGATGATGACGGAACCAATCCTGACTGCCTTGCCCTTTTCGCTAATAAAACCATCCGACAGGCCAAATGTTCCGAGCCCAGCGACAAAAGCTGCGTGCCTTTCCGACCAGTTGGAGGCCAAGCCGGCATTGTCTGATTCACGATAGCCGAAACCTTTCGTTATTGCTGGTGCTGCGGTTTTAATCCCGGCATCAGTAAAGGTATTTCTAACTGTGGCCCGTAGATAATCATTGAACTTTTCTCCATAATGTCTTGAGTACACCCATCTGGAAGAAGGAAGCTTGTTTTCGCGACGCTGATCTGCCAAAGTGTTTTCCGTCTGCGGCAGAATCCAGCAGATAACACTAAGATCATTTTCATCAAAGGCTATCTCAGGATAAGCGATCTGCATAACCTCAGCCGGCGTCCAGTGAAATTTGCCGATAAGCTTTTTGTAAGATTTGAAAATCGGATCGTTGCCGGCGGCAAAGCCTACAATCGGACTGTCCCACGATTTTTCGTTGAACCCTTTCAGGTTATTTTCAAGAGAATAGTTGACAATTCTCTGCACCGTTTTTTCCGCCATTGTTCTGAGTTCATTTGAGTTCATTGTCAGCTCCCTGCAATAAAAGCCTATATCATTTAAAAACTCTTACTCATCGATCACGGTTCGTGATATTTTTCGGTGAAATTCAACATTGATGTATGTATACCTTGCTAAAAAAGTCAACCTTTTCATCGGATAATTGGTTTGTTTTTGATGTAAAAAGATAAAGCTTTGAGTTACCCGTCTTCATTCGACAATTTTGTCGGATAAAGACGGGCTTTGTCGTTTTAAAGAGCGATTATTTTTTTGCTGAACTATTATAACTAATTGAAATGATAAGTGATATATTTTTTACGACGCCTGGCACAGTTCATGTAGTAGTATCTCCAACAATTCTGAAAATCAAACAATCAACCAAACAACACAGCTTTAAAAGGAGATCTACATGAAAAAGAGTATCGCAACTATTTGTATGGCATTATTAATATTGGTCTTAAGTACAGGAATAGCTCTGGCCAGAAATGGTAAACTGGAAAATTTCTCGGGTAATAATGGCGGGGGCGGCGGCGCAGGAGTAGCTTCTCTACCTTACGAAGAACTTTCAGCAGTCGAAAAAGATGCCTTAACCTACATGGTCGAAGAGGAAAAGGTTGCCCGCGATGTCTATAACTTTCTTTACGAGACCTGGGGAATTCCGGTTTTTGCCAATATCGCGAATGCCGAGCAGAGACATATGGATGCAATCATTAGCCTGCTCGATAAATATGGACTGGATAATCCAGTTACCAACCTTGACGCGGGGCTATTCGTCAATCAGGAGCTCCAGACACTCTACACCAATCTAATTGTTGCTGGACAAGTAGATGAAGAGGAAGCTCTACTCGTTGGCGCGACAATCGAAGATGTTGACATTTTCGACCTTATCCATGAATTGACGGTGGTTGACAACGAAGATATCACCAGAGTTTTCGAAAATCTTCTTAAAGGTTCAGAAAATCATCTTCGGGCATTTTGCTCCCTGCTTGCCATGTACGGTTACGATCCTTATGAGGCATCAGATTTTCTTACGCAAACAGAGATCGATGAAATCCTTGCCGCGCCCCAAACCAACGGCAGAAAAGGTTCTCGGAACCCAGGCGTTGCAGCCTCTCAAGATCGTTTGCCGCAAGGAAACCGTATGCTCGATGCCGATGGTGACGGCGTTTGTGATTTTCTCCAACAATAATTTGATAATGCCACACCTGTTGAGATAAGGAAGTAAAATGATAAACACCCGCAAATACACAAAAAAAATCGTCCTGATTGGGCTCGGACTTTTGTTCGCAATACCTGCTGGAGCCACTGATTACCAATCATACAGTCTGGAGGAGTTAAATGCGATGCGCGGTAATCTGGCCACCGCAAATTCCGAAGAACGCGAAACATTTCGTAACGCGAGACAAGAAAAGATGCAGAATTTAACCCCTGGTGAACGTATCTCTTATCAAACCAAGGGCAAGCAAAGAGCCAGTAGCAATGGCACCGGCATAAAAACCCGCGATGGCAATGGCAACGGTTCCATGAATCAATACCGGGGTAATAGTTCATCTAAAGGTGGTGGAATGGGTTCGGGACAGCACCGAAGAGGTAAACGTTAATATTGATAAAATTGCAAAGAGATAAAACAGAGAAACGAAATATGTGAAGTTTTTCCACTCATCACAACTTGTTTGGCCGGACATGATTTTAACAACATCGTCTAGATCCAGGGTTAAATCCCTACCTGATGACAATTTACAAAAACTTTCTTTAAGGAGAAAAAAGATGAAAAAAAGTATTTTAATGATCACACTGGTTATGGTTTTCGGGCTTCTTTGCAACACTTCACTTTGGGCCGGTAACGGTAAAGGTATGGGCGACGGTTCGATGCTTACCGTTGACCTTACGGATACCACTGAAATTGCCGGAATAGTTTCCGATGCCGGCATTTCGGGCTCCGGGCTGACAGTTGATGAAGGTGATGGCGTCTTCACAACCGTTTATGGTATGGGCTCAGTTCATTTTTGGGACAGCCAGGGCGTAGCTAAACCGGCGATTGGTGAAAATGTTTCAATTGATGCTGTTGAAGTCACTTTCAGTGATGATTCGACCCGTTTGATTGCTGTCAGCCTGACTGTTGGCGATACTTTCGTGACTCTGCGTACGGCAGATGGTCCGGCCTGGCGGGGACAAGGCAGTCGTGGCGGTAGCGGCGCAGGCTGTAGAGGGATTTGCAATGGCACGGGAGTCTGCACCCAGGCGGCCGAATAAATAAGTAAACAATTAACTGACCACTTTAACAACATCTATCCTTACCAGCCGTAAATCTCAAAAAGATTACGGTTGGTAAGGATAGAAAACAATGCGCCCACCCGTTACAACTATTTTTTCATTGCATATACTCCCGAAATAACTTAATAATTGCCTTTAGTTGGTGATACTCTTTGGGTTTAATCGGAAATTTTCAAAAATAAACTAATGAATGCTGCAATCTCATAGATTAAATTGGCCGACTTTGCTCCTGTTGAGCATTATCTGTCTGTTGACGACAACCTGCGCCTTCGCACTTGAGCTTGAAATGAGTGTCAGCAGCGGTTATGACGACAATCCGCGGCAGGAAAAGGGCTCTGAAGGAGCTGCCTTTACCGAGGCGGAGATTAATTTATGGTGGATCTTGCCGCTGGCAAACTACCCGTCAACCTCAATCACCCTGTTAAGTTTCGCCGGCTACCAACTCTTTGACGGACTTGATGATAACTGGCGATTGGGAGGAGGAGTGATAACCTCAACCCAATTGTCCGAACTGCCCTGCAACCTAGAGTTTTCCTGTGACATAGCGGCCTATCGCAACCCCTTGGTCGATGATAACGAGTTCGACAATTTAAGCCTCGGTGGTCGCCTGATCTGGTTTGCCGGATCCCGCCTGAACCTGGAATTTGAAGCTAACTTAAGTTGGGAGGATTATTGCCAGACAATTACCTCGAAAAAAAATAAACCTGGAGGACACAGCCTTGATAGTAGCACTGACAAAAACCGACCGGAAAACGGAAAAGACTCTCTTGTTCCACATAAAACCGGGCAACCTAAATACCATAACCAAGGTGATCGCAGTGACCGACTGGTCACAACTGCACTAAAAGCCTCTTATGCTTTCACTCCTTATCTGGATGGCGGTAGCGGATTTTTCTGGCGTCACCGTCACTCCTCAATTGATGCGGAAAAACGTTCCGCTTACGGTCTCGGCGTAGATCTTAACTGGCATCCGGCTCCACCATTGGAATTTATCTGGGTTTTAAGTGGAGAACGGATCCCCTATAAATATGATTATAAAAAAGAAGAACATACGGACAAAATCTACACCTCTGAAATTTCTGTTTCCTGGCGATGGGGCAGCTGGTCTATTTCAGGCGCCTGGAACTGGAGCAAAAGAGATTCAGTCATCAACGAAGATGATTATCGGCACAATTTATGGCAAGGTCGTTTAACATACTCATACTGACCCTCATCGGGGCCGGAATGCTATTTTCCCTGGATGCCGGGCAACCAAATCAAGCCCGGGCCTGGGAACTGGTAACCGGCAGGATCAGCTCCATGGTCGAAGTCGATGGTAAAGTTCACCTGAGAGTCCTCACCACTAACTCTCAGGTAAACAAAAGCCTAGAAGTAACATACGCAGACGCTTCGCAAACGACCATAGACCTTGAAGTCCCTCGCCAAGAGTTACCGCCGCGCCTCAAAGAGGGTGATCTTATCCGGATCTGGAAGCGAAACGACAATCCATCCAAACCTGTGCG
>JAGGTT010000071.1 GCA_021163565.1 Candidatus Tharpella sp. | reverse complement strand
CTATGTTTCTCAAAGAACTCAATGTGGCCAAGGTCTGGGTTAAGGCCCGGGACTCAGATCATCGGAAACTCCTGGAAAAAATCGGTGCTGACCGGGTCGTTATTCCGGAAGATCTGGCCGCCAAACAACTTGCAGACGGGCTCACTAATCCGGGGTTTGTCGACTATCTGCCTTTTGATCATGATATGATCATTCAAGAGATGACCATCGACCGGAGTGCGGGCCAGACCCTGCGGCAACTTGATCTGACCAACCGCAAAAAAATTCAAGTAATTGCGGTACAGCCCATTGGCGGCGGTAAACCGACTTATATCCCGAATCCCGACAAGGAACTGGAAGCCGGTGATATTCTGGTTGTAATCGGGCACCGGAGCCAATTCGAAAGTTTCAAACTCTAGGTTCAGGTATCAGAAAATGAATAAAGAACAGATAAAAAAGGATTTAAAGGATATCGGGGCCCGCCTGCGCCGGGCAACCGGTTATTCTCTGCAGGGTTTACGGGCGGCTTTCCGCAATGAACAGGCTTTCCGCCTGGAAGTCTACGCCCTGTTGATTATCATCCCGGCCGGACTTGGACTGGGAGATGGCAGGGTGGAGAAGAGTCTGCTGATCGGCAGCTGGCTGATCGTTATGATCACTGAATTAATGAACTCTGCGGTGGAAGCTGTGGTTGACCGGATCGGCAGTGAGGAGCATGAACTCTCCGGCCGGGCCAAGGATGTCGCTTCCGCCGCAGTCATGGTGGCTCTGATTTTAACGGCAATAATCTGGTTGCTGCTGATTTTTTAATTTTCGGCGGCTCCCGTCAGCTATTTTTGCTTGCAATGCGCCGCTTCACCCATTTAATCAGTGGGATTTTCCAAAGTTCGTCTGCCAGTTGTTTCGGAAAAAGATTGTCTAATTTTAGATTAAGATAATAATTAAGAAATAGGTCTTTTTCGTAGCTACTCCAGTCAGGACAATGACGCAAGAGGGTGTCGAGATCGCGGATTCGAGCTCTAAGCGGCGAGAATACCCGCCGGGCCTTCTCCAGGTCAATGAGCCTGATGTCGGTCGCGGTCAAATCCCCATCCTGACGAACTTTGAGCATGATATGTTTTGGATAGAGACAATTATGACGGAATCTGTGGTCATGGAGACGGCGCACCACATCAGCTATTTCAGGCAAAACTGCGAGCCGCAGATCTTTATTGGCGGCTGTTGTTTTATTATCAAGATCACAAAGCCACTCATCTAATGGCTTAAAATTTTTCAACTCGTAGGTTATCAGGATTGCCTGACGACGACCGTCAAGATTGCGTTCACCGTAATAGAGTGGGTTCGGAACCCCAATCTGGTACTGAGTCAGCTTTCTTAAGTTCTGCCACTCTATGCGAAAGGTTGGACAGCCTTTAGGAGAGCTCCAAGTGCGGCGCAAATGGTTCTCCTGGCGTTTGATGAAAACCCCGACAATCTCATTGTTTTTTCTGCGCAATTCATATCGGGCAGCACCGCTCCAGCCCGAACGCCGATAGTTTGGCGGTTCAAACCAATCAAGCTCAGCTTCCCATAGGCTTGTAAAATTCCCCAACTCATTAAATTGCAGTAGTTCCCGATCTGCGGGCGCATAAAAATACTCGTTTATCGAAGTCATATCATCTCGTTTTCAGAAGGCATAACAATAATCCGGAAAAGTACCAGAAGCCGGATAACGGTACTGAGCACCAGTCTATATAAACCGACATAACTGATGTCAAGTAAATTTGTTAAAGATAGAAGCTGATATGGATATTTTTGTGCGAAATTTATGGCTTCTGCCGGGAATATCTGTTACAATTTCCCGAACTTCAATAAAACGGAGACAGTTGACTCCCAGGGCGAGTTCGTAATTATGTCACTTGTTAAAAGTTATCTGCGGCGCGAGATTATGCTGCCTTTTTTCTATGCTCTGCTGGTGCTGGTTTTTATCCTGCTACTGGGCCAGCTCTTCAAAATCGTCAACATGGTGGTTTCCGAGGGGGTTAGAATCTGGGATGTAATGCATCTAGTTCTGGCCATGATCCCGCAGATGCTGACCATGGCCTTGCCGCTGGCCTTTTTTTTCGCGGTTTTAGCCGGAGTCGGCCGCCTGGTTGGTGACGGTGAAGTTACGGCTCTGCAAGCGGCCGGCATCTCACCTTACCAGATGCTGACCCCGATTTTACAGCTGGCCATTGCCTGTACGATGCTGACCATGCTGATGAGTGCCTGGCTGGCGCCCTGGGGAATACGCCAGGTACGGAAGGTTACTTTTGCCATTCTTCAAGACAAAGTAACTCTGGCCCTGCGGCCGCAATCACTCAATCTGACTTTCCCGGGCATGACGATCTATCTCGGTGATATTGACAAAAAAAGCGGCCGTTTAAACTCTGTTTTCATTGAAGATCACCGCAAAAGTGAGGCGCCGCAAACCATTACCGCATTAACCGGTCGTCTGGTCAGCGACAAACCGACCTCGACTCTATCATTAGAACTTGAGAACGGTACCATTCATGAATATAATCAGTTGAAGGAGAGTTACCGGATAACCGATTTTTCAAAATACAAGGTTAATTTTGAGATTTCGGCTCTACTCGGAGAAAAGTCACATG
>JAGGTT010000295.1 GCA_021163565.1 Candidatus Tharpella sp. | reverse complement strand
AGGGTGTCGGATAAGGGCAGTGATCTGATATTGACCAGGTTTTCGCGGAGTCGTTCCACCCCGAACTGCTCTTTCTGTGAGTCCATGGCTTCAATAATTCCATCAGAATAAAGATATATCCGGTCTCCGGGTGCGAGAGAGATTTTATGTTCATGATAGATCTTGTCGGTTCCGACCATAAAGCCGATTGGCAGGCTGCGCACCCTGATGGCCTCACTTGAACCATCCATCCTGATGTGAATTATCGGTGGGTGGCCGGCGGAGATAAAGTTGAATTCATTCGATTTGAGATTGAGATGACCGTATTGCAAGGTGAAATACTGACCGGTATTGGTGTCGAGGGGAAAACGCCGGTTCAGACGATCGGCGACATCGCCGGGTGATACCAGCCTGTAGCCGGGAGGAGTGAGGGTCTGCTCCTTTAAGATGTTAGATAGCCCGATGTTTGGATTAAGGGTACGGGAAAGATTGACTGAGAGCAGGGCGGCTGAAACCCCGTGGCCGCTGACATCAAGCAGATAGAGACCGATATAATCTTCATCAAGAAAAAAAACGTTCAGGGTGTCACCGGCAAGTTCATCACAGGGAACATATTTCCAGGCAAAATTAACCTTGTCGCATTCGGGGAGTATGGACGGCAATAATGACTGCTGAATCTTGGCGGCAACCTTAAGATCACGATGCATGCGGGTATTTATTTTTCTTAATTCCCGGTTGCGCTGGGCCAGATCTTGTTCCAGGTCGGTTATCCGTCGGCCGACTTTGAGCCGGGCTAAGAGTTCATCATTATCGAAAGGTTTGGCAATAAAATCATCTGCCCCGGAATTCATGCCGGCGAGGATTTCCTCTTTTCCACTATGGGCGGTCAGAAGTATGGTGTAGACGTAGCCCTCTCTTTTAATGGATCGAATACGTCTTAAGAGCTCAAGACCGTCCATTTTCGGCATTATCCAATCACTGATAACCATCGGAAAATGTTCTTTCTGGAAAATCTTCCAAGCCTCTTCTCCATCCTCGGCTGCGGTTACGTCATACCCCCACTTTCGGAGACGGTTTTCGAGAAGGTGACGTGAGACTTTTTCGTCCTCGGCAATTAGAATCTTCATCGGTTTTTTTCCGGGGAGCAAAAATTAAAAATAGTAGCGGCCCATTGGAGTCAACTCAAACTCATTAATGGTGAGATATTCCTGATCAAGGCGATTGATAAATTTTATGGTGTTGCCTTTAAAATTACGGCGACTCTCATCGAGTAGCCGGTAACCTTCATCCCGGCAGCGTTTGCAGGCATCGATGGGAATTTCAATACCCATTGATGAGGTACCACGGTCGGTTTTTGAGGTCAGATGACGGATCCCGGAGCAGTTGCCGCAGACCATAATCTGTTCTACTTCTTGGTCGCTGATGCCGTCGGTATCGTAGTAGATATTTTTTATGCGAGTGTCGTATCTATTAAGTTTAACATTAAGCGGAGTCGGATTAAAGTAATTCTTCAAAGTTAAAGTGCAAAGCTTTTGTAAATATTCATCTATCTGGTTGCTTTGCCGTAACTTTTCCGGGTCGTAATCGGGTTCAATGACATGGCTGTAGTCAACGCCGGCCATGGCCAGGAGAACGGCTAAGTTTACATAGGGCAGAACCGATTGGATTGAATACCCCCCCTCTAAAACAGCGATATCGGGATTGAGTTTTTCATTAAGTTTGGCGTATCCTTGAGTTGAGACATTCATGTTGGTAATCGGGTCGCTGTAGTGGCTGTCCTGGCCGGCTGAGTTGATAATCAGATCGGGTTTGAAATCATCTAGAATCGGTTGAATCAGATGGTCAAAAACATAAAGTATGCCTTCATCCGAGGTGTTGGGCGGCAGCGGCAGGTTGATGGTTTTTCCCCGGGCCGAAGGGCCGCCTAATTCGTCACTGAAACCAGTACCCGGAAACAGGGTGCGGCCGTCCTGGTGCATCGATATAAAAAGAACATCCGGGTCGTGCCAGTAGATGTCCTGAGTGCCGTCACCGTGATGACAGTCGGTATCGACAATCGCAATCCGTTTACGGCCGTAATGTTCGCGGATAAATTCAATCATGACCGCTTCATTATTAATGTTACAGAAGCCCCGATTGCCGTGGACGACCTTCATCGCGTGATGCCCCGGCGGGCGGACCATGGCAAAGGCTTTGTCGACCTTTCTTTCCATGATCAGCCGGGCCGCTTTAATCGCACCACCGGCGGCGACGAGATGGGATTCGGTACTGACCTCTTTCACCCCGGGAAAACAGTAGTGAACCCGATCAATATCGGCGTAGGTTGCGACTTCGGGCTTAAACTCGGTAATATTGGAGAGATCAAAAAGGCCCTCTTCCCGGAGCTGATCCTGGGTGTAGAGCAGGCGTTCCTCGCGTTCGGGGTGAGTCGGGCTTATGGCCCAGTCGTAGGCCGGGAAAAAGATTACTCCCAGATCTTTTAAGTGATACATTCTTTTTGATCCTTATAAAGTTTTCTGGTAGTCAGTTACGAGGCCGGGTTTGAGCTGGCAGCTGACCCGGATCGATTTACTGGAAATTGAGTAATCATCAACCATATTAAATTCTTCCGCACTGATTATTTCAATTTCAGGTAGCATATCGTCAGCAAAATGCTGGTTTTGAAAAGAGTTTTTCAGGGCGTTTATGATGTCAGTTTGCGCCTCTTCAAGTGAGTAGGAGCTGTTGATCTCTTTGCGGAAATCGAGAGCCGGAATCAGCATCCTCTGTTTGCCGGTATCGGCGAAAAGATCAATCTCCATCGTTGGCCGGGTCAGAGCGGCTCCGAGTGCGTTAGCAACGGCAAAATTTTCCGGAACTACGGTTTCAAGATCGAAAATTTTTTCCAACTTCGGAGCTAAAACCCGGGCCGGACCACCCATGATAAAAAGTTTTTTTGGTTTGATCGGCTGGCTGTGAATGATTTCAGCTACAGTATAAGCCGGTTTTTGATTGATTTCATCTAACATCTGCATACTTTTATCGTGGATGTTTTCTAATGCTAGAGCCAGAATGCGCCCGGCAAGTTCAACCGTACTGAGTGAGCTTTGTGCAGCCAGTTCGGCCAATCCTGAAAATGATTTTTCCTTATCTCCCAGAGCACATAAGCCTTTTACATTGCAGGCATCGAGTAGAGTCGGAGATTTTCCCGTAAATGCCATCGGCGGGCCTTGCCGGTGCGGCCCAACCTTGATTGCACCGTCTGCATTGATCGTAATCAGGGAATCGCCGCCAATTCCGATCGAGCAGGTTTTTATGGCTCTGATCGAGGTGGCGCGACCGGCAAAACCGGCACCCTCTTTTTCCAGCAGTGGTGCACCTTCGGCAAAAATGGCAATATCAGTTGTGGTGCCGCCGATATCCAGAATTACAGCATCCTCATGGATTGTACACAAGGCAATAATGCCCATGACACTGGCTGCCGGGCCCGAAAGAATGGTCTGGACCGGGTTGGTGCGGGAACTTTTAAAATCGATCGTGCCGCCGTCGGCCTTGAGAATATTAAGCGGGGCTTTTAAGCTGAATTTTTCCAGGCTGGTGGTTACTGCATCAGCAAAATTATTGTAGCGGCGCCAGACTGCGGCATTGTAATAGGCGGTCGCCAAGCGTCTGGGGAAATTGAGTTGCCCGGAAATTTTATGTCCGATTGAGACAAAATCTGCGTAGGGGGCTGCCCGTTCAGCAAGGATATCTTCAAATTCAGGGTTGCGGGAAGAGAATTTGCCAGCCACGGCAAAAACCTTTACTCCCTCTTTATCTAGACGGTCAACTGCCTTCTGTAGTTCTGTTTCATCCAAATCCTGCTGTCGGCTGCCGCGATGGTCAATGGCTCCGTCAAGGAGATAGAAATGGTTACCGAGATTGTGATTGAACGTGTCCGGGGCCAGTCCCGGGCCGGAAACTGCCAGGATTCCAACCTCTTCCAGTTTATCTTCTATAATGGCGTTAGTCGTTAAAGTTGTACTCAGATTTATTCGATCAATGGATTTGTTGAGTTCAGGTTTGAGAATTTCATCTAAAACTTTATCCAGAGAGACAATTAAATTATCCTGACAGGTTTCGACCTTGGCCGTAGCGACGATTTTGCCGCGATCAATAATTACCGCGTCGGTGTGGGTGCCGCCGACATCTATTCCCAATAACATAAAAATTTTACTCCGCCCTGTGCAAAACCGGTAACTGGCTGGTAGCTTGAAAATAATTTTGCTTGTTCGATAGCATAAATTGAACTCCTGCGTCCAGTTTAATGTCGCGATTTTTATATGGCTGATGTATAAAAGATGTATGGATGACAGAGAACAGGTACTCTTAGGATTCAGTGGTGGCGTTGACAGCGCCGCTGCTGCAGTTCTGCTTGAACAGTCCGGCTATCAGGTGGTTCCGGTAGTTCTGGATATGGGTGGTGCCGGCCGGGATTTTTTGCTTGCCCGGGCCCGGAAGATGGCCAATCGTCTGGGTCTTAAACTTCTGGTTGAATCAGTTGCCGATATTTTTACCAAGAATGTGGTTGAATATCTGCTTTCATCCTACAGTCATGCCCTAACTCCGAATCCTTGTGTTCGCTGTAATGCTTTGGTTAAATTTGCCGGTCTGGCCGCATTAGCAGACCGTCTGCAGATCGAAAAGATAGCTACCGGTCACTATTTCCGCCGGAATCGGGAGGGCTGTTTCAAAGCCTGTGACCGGCTTAAGGATCAGAGCTATTTTCTCTTTTCCGTTACTCCTGAATTGATGCAGCGTTCTCTTTTTCCGCTGGGTGAAATTGATAAGAAAACCGCCCTGACTTTGGCCGAAAAAGCCGGCTATGAACTTGCTGACTACCGTGAAAGTCAGGAACTCTGTTTTTTGAATGGTGAAAAATATCAGGAGTTTATGCGGCGTCAGGGGGTCGGCGGCGGCGGTGGTGAGATTGTCGATCTTGAGGGGGTAATTCTCGGTCAACACAGCGGCTTGCAGAACTATACCATCGGTCAACGCCGGGGCCTGGGTATCGCGTATCCGGTGCCGCTCTATGTTGTCAGGCTGGACTACCTGAATAATCGCCTTCTGGTTGGTGAACGTGACCGGGCATGTAGTGCGATGTGTGAGGTGGCTGAAATCAACTGGCTGGCAGAAGTGCCGGAATCAGGATCGGAAATTACCTGTCAGATTCGTTACCGGCATTCACCGGCTCCAGCAAAATTAAAGATTTTTTCTAAAGATCGGGTTGCCGTAGAATTTTCGGCTCCGCAGTTTGCTATAACCCCAGGTCAGGGTGCCGCTTTTTTTCGTGGGCATCAACTCTTGGGCGGTGGCTTTATCTGT
>JAGGTT010000057.1 GCA_021163565.1 Candidatus Tharpella sp. | reverse complement strand
ATTTCAATTTAACGCGAGCGTTGCCCACAAGTTACTCTTTAAACTTCCATTTTACATAATTCATCAGTTTACTGCCGAAATCGCTCTCCCAGTCACCGTCGTAAACCCTTCTCGCAGCCAGTACGGTGGCGACCATTGCAGCCCGGTATTTCAACGGCAGACGCTGCGGCAGACGTTTAAGATAACGCGGGTGCTGCAGGAATGCCGGCAGATGCGATTTCACCGCCCGGCGCATCGGGACTGAATCGAGCAGATCCGGATGGGCCTGAAGATGGTTGAAGATCCGAGTATAGTGCAGATTTATCTCCCGGCTTAGAGAGCCGGCAATCATGGTATATGAGTGGGCCGGATTTTCGCGATGCCGGGCCAGAATCAGGTTAGCCTCATCTGCGGCCCGTTTTTCCAGAATCGACAGGACATCGCGGACATAGATATCCTTGTGCTTGAGAAATTCACTCTCGGAAAGTACCAGATTAGCGATAATTTCATAAGAGGAGGAAATTACCCCGCACTTATTGGCGGCCGCGTCACGCATCACGACAATCCCCTCCTCTTGCAATTTCTCACGGGCCGCAGGGGTTATAAAGGAGTTGGCACCTTCGATAATGGCCCTGCAGGAGGGATTGCCGTCCGCGGTGATAAACTTTTGCCAGTTAGTAATATCCACAGTCTCGGGCCGACCACCGGCCGGAATAAAGAGGTCGGTGGTTACGGAAAAAATTGCATTATCAAATTCACTATGAAAAGCGTCGTTGGTAACCCACTCCTCACGCACGCCATTTTCATCGCAGTTGAACCGTCTATAAAGTTTGGCCAGCCCTTCCTGACGCCGCTGCCGGCTTAAAAGCTGGTAGCCGCCGGGATTAAGTTTTTCCGGGGCAAAAGCATCAATGTTATTTTTGAGAATGAGACGATCAAGTTCAACATGATCCAGTCCGGCGGGATCATAGAGTACCCCGGAGCCGGCGACAATCAGAACAATCTTTACCTGGGGTGAACGTTCCAGAAGCAGGCGCATGGCGTTGCCGGCGACATCACCGTTGGGGCCGCCGGTAAATTTGACGCTATAGCTGTCACAACTCATATCGATTCCGAGTTCGGCCATCGTAATCTCGGCAAAAGTGATAACCCCGAGAGAAGTCACCCCGTACTCCTTGTGGTTTATGCCGACGGCTTTACTGGAGATCACACCGCTACCGAGAATATAGCCGCGCTTTAGTGACTGGGCTGCGATCAGCTCAATCATCTCATCGTGCATATTCTCATCCGGACCAAGTTCAATCGGTTCCTCCTCGGCATAGTAATCAACCACCCTGGGATTTAATGCCCGACCGGCAGCATCAGTCACATAAAGATCAAAAAAAGCGTTGATGAAACCGTACTGAAGTTTGTAGAGGCTCTGGAGCCGCGCGGGCTTCTCCGTTAAGTCGCTGACATCATGGACGACCACCATCTTGGAGCCACCCTCATAAATATCCTTATTCTTTAGATGCTGAGTATGCGCCAAAACATAGACCTCACGCAGCAGACTGTTGGAGGCGGCGAGAAAATCATCACTGCTCGTACATGAGATTGTGCGCCAGCCGCCGCGGGCGATATCGGAAAAACCAACGTGATAACCGTAACCGTAACGGCCATAAAAGAAGGTAATACGAAAAGGCTTGACCCCGTCCGGGAAATCGTCTGTAAAACGCGAATCAAGCTGATCCAGGTAAGCGGGATCGAGACGAAAAGCCAGAGCATGTTTTTCGGGAACAAAAAAATTATTTTTCAGAGTGTAGCGAATTAATAACATAGCCGTAGCGAAAACTGTGCGCCGCAATTCGTCAAAATGACGATGACCGGTATTGTAGCCGGCAATCAACTGCTCGGCTTCAAGTTCCAGACGCCGGCTTTCAGCCTCGCGCTCTTTCAGATCAGGCGTAAACTTGGCCCGAAAAAAACGCACCAGTGCCAGAGCTATCTCCGGACTGTTCAGAAACGCGCGCTGAACCTCATCCGCATCAAAGATATCGGGCTGGTTATGGGCCAGGTTGGTGTAACAGAAACTGACCATGGCCTTGACCAGAAGCAGGTCTTCACCAGTCAGAAGATTACCGAGGACATAGTACCGATAGAGTTCACCGTTATTAGCCAGAATCTGGGTATTATAGAGCTCGCATTTAAGTCGCTCAAAAAAATCAGGACTTAAATCGATACATTCTTCGAGATAGAAGGTACCTAAAAAATGGGGATTGACACCGGTGGCGATCTCAAGACAGTAGGCCCGGCTCACATGTCCATCAAGCCGGTGGAAGACTTCAAGCACCTGTTCCAGAAAACCACTGCCGGGAGGATTACCGACCGAAAAAAGAATCCGGGTTTCCGGATGGCCACAGACATCAACTCCCTCCTCTACCGCAAAATAGAGGCCGTCATATTTACAACCTTGCTGATAAAGCCAGAGGAGCCGGGCAATCCGTTCCGGCGGCGAAATCTTAAGATAATCAAGATTATTAATGGCCAGAAGTTTGAGACCGGCAACCAGTTTTGAAAAATTGAACTCTGGATAGAGCTCACGCAGAACTTTTTCGACCACTCTCTTCAGCCCGGCCGGCAGGCGTACATTTTTGGCGGAACGCACCTGATGGCTGGAAACCGTCTTAAATTCATAGCGTTGAATTTCAAGAACGGCATCACTGCCGGGCAGGCTGCCGTATGAATGCGTAATTTCAGCGTAGGTCGGTTTTGCCTTCAGATTGGTCAATGTTTTATAGATCGAGCCCGCCTGACTCAAACCGGCCATGATCAACATCTGCTCCCGGTCAGCCAGAAGCAGATGGCGGTTCTCTCCCAGCGTATCCAGACCTGAAACCAGAAGATCAACTGTATCCTGATGCTCAACCATAGTCAGGAAAAAATAGGGACTCATGTTGGCTTTGAGCCATGTGAGGTTTTCATTCTCACGCAGCTGCCGCCGCTTGAGATTATCATTGAGTTGCCGGTCTACACGCTGTTTCAACTCCGAGATGTCAGGCATAAAAAACTCCTATTCTATTCTTGCGGTAACTATTCAGCTAACCCGTAAATTAAGGGTACACAATCCCGATTTCCTTTGGAAAATTGGGTTATGTCCCCTTAATTTACTAAAATTCATCAATATTCGGTACTATTCAACTTGCGCTGAATAGTTACTTCTTGCGAAGATAAGCGAAGCAGGAAATCAGTGATTATTTTTTCAGCATTTTCTCTAATCACAGGTTTCTCCATCAAAATTTCGTGTTGTGACCCGGAAACCACCACAAGCTGGCAGTTTTCACCGACCTTCCGGCAGAAACGCTCCTCGGCACAATTATTGACGACCCGATCATCTCCGGCCTGGAGTACCAGTAGCGGGAGCTTAAATTTTTCGGCTCCATCTTTGATCTCCCTGATTGCTGTCAGTGATTCTTTCACCCAGGCACAGGTCGGGGCCCCAAGCTGAAGCTGCGGATAATCAAGCATCATCTGGTAGTTGCTGGTATAGTGAGCTTCATCCGAGGTTAAATTATTATCCGGACTGTAGGGCTCCAGCTTAAATTTTCCGCCGCCAACCACATAACTTCGCTCCAGACCTAACATCTCATAAACAGAGAGTAACGGCGGCACCAGAAAAAAGGGCCAGGGCGCGGTGGAAAAACCGAGCATTGGCGCACTCATGGCAATCCCCGAAAAACTGCCGGGATAGCGCAGTTCGTACAACAGAGCGATCGTTCCGCCCATCGAGTGGCCGAGAACAAGTTTGACCTTATGCGGCTTACTATTAACTATATTTTTAATGAAATAGTCAAAATCGGCTATATAATCATCATAGGTATCGACATGTCCTTTCTGCGGATCGGAGAGCTGGCGACCGGAGAAACCCTGACCCCGATGATCCAGAGTGTAGACGGAAAAACCCAGGTCGCTGAGTTCGGCGATAACATGGGCGTATTTAACAAAGGTCTCATTGCGGCCGTTAACAATTATAACCGCGCCTCTCTCGGACTCAAGCTCCCGAACTCCATAAACGATCTCGACATTCTTGGCTCCGGTGAAAGAACCGATCTGCATCGTCGGCAGAAGTTTTGCCACTGCTGTAACCGTGTCTGACCCAGATGCCATAACTTTTCCCGCTATACTCGCAAAGAATATCAATAATAGTGTGATAACGACCGAACCAAAACGACCAGATTTTTGCAGTTCCATCTTAAATTTTACCAATTTAATTCGTAACTATTCAGCTAACCCGCAAATTCAGGGTACACAATCCCGATTTCCTTCAGAAAATCGGGTTATGTCCCCGGAATTTACTGAGAATCATCAATATACGGTGCTTTTCTACTTACGCTGAATAGTTACTTTAATTCTTACCCGGATTACTGTCATGAGCATTCAAATACTCGCGCCGGAGCCGCGCACTCCAGGAGCAGAAGATTTCGTAGGAAATGGTTCCCAGGGTTGCAGCCATATCATCAGCGGTAATCGCTGCATCCCCCTGCCGCCCGATAAT
>JAGGTT010000084.1 GCA_021163565.1 Candidatus Tharpella sp. | reverse complement strand
CCGGATTACTTCGGCCGAAACGGCTCTGGATCGGGCCCGGGTTGATCTTGAACGAACCGTAATCCGGGCACCTTTCAACCTGGTGGTGCGGGATGAAAATATTGATCTGGGTCTGCAGGTAACTCCGGCCTCAACCCTGGCAACGATAGCTGCAACGGATATCTTCTGGGCTGAAATCTCTTTGCCGGTAACGAAACTTTCCTGGTTTGATCTGCCGGCTAAAGCGTCCAGTGGTAAATCCGCAAAACCGGCGGCTAAAGTATTGCTACATAGCCGGAATCAACCGGCTTTAGCGGGGCGGATTATTGCCCTGACTCCGGATCTTGATAAAGACGGGCTTATGGCGCGGCTGCTGGTTGCGATTGCCGACCCGCTGGGGCTGAAGAAGAAGCATTGGCCGGTTCTGCTCGGCAGTTTTGTGAGGGCTGAGATTATCGGCCGGAAACTTGAAAATGTTTATCGTATTCCGCGTTCGGCCCTGCAGGAAAATAACCAGGTCTTAATTGCTGACAGTGCGGACCGGCTGGTTCTAAAATCGGTGGCGGTTGCCTATTACGGGGTCGAAACGGTGTTGATTGATTCCGGGTTAAATCCCGGTGACAGATTGATTATTTCGAATCTGCCGGCCCCGATCAGCGGTATGGCGCTTAAAATTGCCGGGTCTGCGAGTGAGGCGGCGCCGGCGACTGAAAAATCGGCCGCCGGAAAGAAAATAGAGAGTTCGGTTAAAACTACCGCCGGAGTGGATAATAAACAATGAGTCAACCGCAGAAACATAGTTCCGACAAGCAGTTGAATTCGGGTTATGCGCGATTGTCGCGTGGGCCGATTCGTTGGATGGCGGGTAACTCAGTTGCTTCCAACCTGTTGATGCTGGCACTTCTGATTGGCGGTTTTTTCTGGGGTACCCAGATCAAACAGGAGATATTTCCTGAGTTTAACCTCGACCAGGTGGTGGTTTCAGTGATCTACCCGGGGGCGAGTCCGGAAGAGGTGTCAGAAGGGATAGTCCTGCCGATTGAAGAGGCGATTGAGAATGTTGACGGTATCGATGAGGTTGTTTCTACTGCCTATGAAGGGCGGGGCGTGGTGCGGGTTGAGGCCCGGATTGGTGCCGATCTGCAGCTGCTGGCGACTGATATCAAGAATGAGGTTGACCGGATATATGCTTTTCCTGAGGATGCGGAAACTCCTTTAGTCAGTGTTCCATCTCACAAACGCAAGGTTCTGACGCTGTTGATTTATGGCGAACAAAATCATAAAGTTTTGCGCGAAGTCACCGAAATGGTGCGGGATCAATTACTCCAGGATCCGGGTATCACCCAGCTCGAGTTACTCGGTGAGCGGCCTTTGGAGATGAGCATCGAAGTACCCCAGGCAGTACTTCAGGCTTACAATCTGACGTTGGCCCAGATTGCTCATAAAGTCAGAGGCGCGGCTCATGATATCCCCGGCGGAACGATTAAGACGTCCGGCGGTGAAATCCTGGTGCGGATGACTGAACGTAAGGATTTTAAAGCCGAATTTGCCAAAATTCCAATTGTCAGCCGGGCTAACGGGACAATGGTTAGCTTGGGAGAGATCGCCACCATTAAAGACGGTTTTGAAGATATTGACCGCTTTCTTTTCTTTAATGATCAACCGGCTCTGGGGATTGATGTCTTTCGGGTGGGCAAGCAAACCCCGATCACGGTTTCAAAAGCCGTTGCCAAACAGGTTTTAAGGCTTAATATGATCCTGCCGGACGGGGTTTCCGTGGTCAGTGTGGAGGATAGTTCAGATCATTTCAAACAGCGGATTTCACTGCTGGTGCGCAATGGCTATTTAGGGTTGGCCCTGGTTTTTATCCTGCTCGCAGTATTCCTCGAGATGCGTCTTGCTTTCTGGGTGACGATGGGGATTCCGATCTCTTTTTTAGGGGCTCTCCTGTTTATTCCATTCTTTGGTGTCAGCATCAATATGGTTTCGCTTTTTGCCTTTATTATCGCATTAGGTATTGTGGTTGATGATGCGATTGTTGTTGGTGAGAATATCTACCATTACAAGCAACAGGGTTACAATTCGTTCGCGGCAGCGGTGAAAGGGGTGCGGGAGGTGGCGGTGCCGGTGACTTTCAGTATTTTGACCAATATTGTTACTTTTCTGCCGCTCTATTTCGTTCCGGGTATAATGGGTAAGATATTTCGCCAGATCCCGGTAGTTGTAATCTCGGTTTTTCTTATCTCCCTGATTGAGTCGATCTTTGTTCTGCCGGCCCACATCGGTCATCAGCGAGAAATTAAAAACCCGGTGTTTATATTTATCACTCGGAAACAGCAACAGCTTTCTGCGGGTATCAAATCCTTTATCCACAATGTCTATGGGCCATTTTTACGCTTCTCCTTGAGATTTCGTTATGTCAGTTTGACTGTGGGGGTGATCATTCTTATGGTTACCTTAGCCTATGTCAAGAGCGGGCGCATGGGAATGAGTCTTTTCCCCAAGGTTGAGTCTGATTACGCCTATGCCAAAGCGGTGCTGCCGGTCGGCGTGCCGGTGGCCGAAACTCTGGCGATAAGTGCTAAAATCAGAGCTGGAGCCAGTCAGCTGGCGGATGAGATCGGCCGGGAAAAACAGATTGATGGTATCTTGTCTTACGTTGATCAGAACTCGACCTGGACCAAGGTTTTTATGACCTCGCCGGATGAAAGACTGCTGCATACCGGGGCCTTTGTCAAACGCTGGCGGGAGTTGGTCGGGGGCGTGGTCGGGGTTGAGACATTACAGTTTAAATCGGATATGGGCGGCCCGAGTTCCGGGGCCGCATTAACGGTTGAATTGCAGCATCGTGATACCGAAGTACTGGCATCGGCCAGTGCCGAACTGGCCACGGCCCTGGCATCTTTTCCGATGGTATCCGATATCGATGATGGCTTTACGCCGGGTAAAGATCAGTTTGATTTCACCCTTAAACCGGCAGGTTACCAGCTCGGTCTCCAACCTCGGGATGTTGCTCGGCAGATTCGCAATTCATATTACGGCGACGAAGTCTTGCGCCAGCTGCGGGGTCGTAATGAGATGAAAATTATGGTCCGCCTGCCTGAATCTGAACGGGAACTGGAGTACTCTCTGGAGGAGATGCTGATTATGACTCCGAAGGGGGTCGAGGTGCCGCTTTTAGACGTGGTTAATATCAAAAAAGGTAAAGCCTACACCTTAATTGAACGCCGGGACGGGCGCCGGATTGTTAATGTCACCTGTGATGTCACCCCGCACAGCCATGCGGGTCAGGTGATGTCGGTCTTGCAGAAGGAGATTATACCGGAACTTAAAGAAAAATATCATGGTTTAAATTTCAGCTTTGCCGGCAAGCAGAGCGACCGTATTGAGAGTATGGCAGCCCTGGCGAAAGGTATGATGGTGGCGATGGTGGCGATCTATATGCTGCTGGCGATTCCTTTCCGCAGTTATATTCAACCGGCGATTATTATGGTCAGTATCCCCTTCGGCATTGTCGGGGCGATTGTCGGCCACCTTCTTCTCGGATATAGTTTAAGCCTGTTGAGTATGTTCGGGATTGTCGCTTTGTCCGGGGTCGTGGTCAACGACTCGCTGGTGCTGATAGATTATGCCAACCGCTGCCGGAT
>JAGGTT010000188.1 GCA_021163565.1 Candidatus Tharpella sp. | reverse complement strand
GGCATTTCCGCACTCTCGCCGCCGATTAAGGAGCATCCCGATTCCTTGCATCCCTGAGCAATACCAGCAATAATTTCGGTTGCCCGATCAACATCCAGGTGGCTCGTCGCCAGATAGTCAAGAAAGAAGAGCGGTTCCGCTCCCTGGACAACTATATCATTGACCACCATCGCCACCAGATCAATCCCGATAGTGTCATGTTTATCGGTTAAAAATGCGAGTTTTAATTTAGTCCCGACCCCGTCAGTAGAGGAGACCAGCACCGGGTCACGGTAGTTTTCGGTACGCAGAGAAAAGAGGGCACCAAAACCACCGATATCAGCCAGCACTTCGGGCCGGAAAGTAGCTTTAACCAACGGCGCAATATTTTTTACGAGACGATTCCCCGCTTCGATATCGACGCCGGCATCCTTATAGGTCAATCCTTCCTTTGATTTATTCAAAACCTTATCCTCAAACAAAAGTCCAATGCATCAGAAATTAAAATTCTCTTATATTGTAACGAATCAGGGGGTAAAAAGTCAAACTATATATTCACTTTTACCGACAAACAGTTTCCCGTAAGGCCGCCATCGTCCGGGCCACCGCACCACGATTGTTCTCTATCACGGCCAGCGCCTTACGCCCCGCCTCTCTAACAAAATCCGGATTTTGCAGACAACGCTTAAACAGAGCTTCCAGCTCCTGACGGCTGGCAACCGTAAAACCGCCGCCCTGGCGATCCAGATAATCGAAACCATCCCTGAAATTAGCGACATAAGGCCCATGAATTACCATGCGGGCGAAAATCGCCGCCTCCAGGGGATTATGGCCGCCGACACCAGGAATCAGGGTGCCGCCGATAATCGTGAAATCTGCAAAACCATAAAAGTGAATCAAATCCCCCAGGGTATCGAGCAACAACACTGCCGGCGACGCGCTCAGATTAGCGACTGATCGATTATCTTTAATATCTGAAAAACTAAGATAGTCTATATTTCTGGCCGCAAGCAGACCGGCCACCGCCGCGAAACGATGCGGATGACGCGGTGCCAGGATCAGACATGAAGAAGTAGAAACTCCGGGAATCTCCGCAACAGTATTGAACCAGGCATCAAGAATCAGCTCATCCTCACCAGGATGAGTCGAACCGGCAACCACAACCCGGCAATCACCCTGAAACAACCCTCGATAGTCGATCCCCAGACTATTTCTTTCGGGTGCTTTAAGGTCAAATTTCAGGTTACCACTATAAATAATTTTCGCGACCGGAGTTCCAAGACCGGCAAATCGTCCGGCCGAGACCCGATCCTGAACAATCACCAGATCAGGGGTCTCAAACATCACTTTGGTAAAGAAGTGAAACAGCAGATAGTTGACAAAACTTTTCCGTGAAAGTCTGGCATTAACCAGAGCCATTGGTAATTTATGAGATCTAACAAAATTAAAGAGATTGGGCCAGAGTTCAGTCTCGGCAACAATCAGAAGGGCGGGATTGAAATGACGGTAAAAATGGGTCCATAAACAGGGAAGATCAAGCGGCAACAAAACTACTTTGGCTTCCGGAAAATTTTGACGCGCGGTCTGACGACCGGTCAGAGTCATGGTTGTCAACAGCAACCGTTTACCGGGACAGCACTCCTGTAAGGCCCGCACCAGTGGCGCCAGCATCTGAATTTCGCCAACCGATGCGCCATGAAACCAGATCGTCTGACCCGCAGCTGAGCCATCAAACTCCGGCTCCGGCCAGCCCCAGCCTAAACGCTCACCGACACCCTCCAGACTCCCCTGTCGTTTATACATATACCACAACAAAAAAGGCCAGAGGAGAAACAGCAGCAGGGTCAGAATGACATTATATATAACAAACAAAACTAAGTTCCTTTGTAACTGTTCAGCTAACCCGCAGAAACCGGGTACACGATCCCGATTTCCTTCGGAAAATCAGGTCATGTCCCCAGTTTCTGCTAAATTTACTATATTTATGCGATTATAATAAATACGCTGAACAGTTACGTTCCTTTTTTTATAAAAACAGCTCAAACACCGGCAACAACACCGAGTCGCCCGGCCAGGGTTGAATCAGAACGTAGATCGTGTTCAATCCCGGCAAGATCTGCATGGGTACCAAGGTCACGCCAGTAACAGCTCGTAGTGGTATCAACAATATGAGCTCTGATATCGAGTCTCCCGGCTGCCAGCAGGCGCCGGTAGAAAGTGATCAGAGAAAATGCGGCAACCGGTTCCCGGGCCAGCAGATCCAACAATAGCGGAGAACAGATCTGGATACCGGTATAGGCTAACAAACGATTGCCGGAAACCGCCTTTTTTGCACCAAATCGCCGGATAGTTCCGGCAGGATCAACTTCAACCTGATTGTAACGTAAACGGTCATGCAACAGCATGGTCACCAGAGCCCGGCTTTTAAGGTGCCGGGCCACCGCCGGAGCCAGAGGAATATTGGAGATAATATCCGCGTTCACAGTAATAAAAAAAGGACCATCGAGAAAGTTCGCAGCGTTAAGAATTCCGCCGCCGGTATCAAGAATTGAAGGCTCGAAAATATATTCCAGCTGGCGGAAGCCGGATTTTTTTTCATTCAGGAAGAGTTCAAGAAGGTCGGAAAGATGATGACCATTAACCACCAGAGTTCTCGGTTTTAGCCGTCGTAAACGATTCAGGGCCAGGGTTAACATCGGCACGCCGGCGATTTCCAGCAAAGGTTTAGGCAGGTGATCCGTTAACGGCTTAAGCCGGGTTCCGAAACCGGCAGCAAGAATCATCGCCCGCCAGTCGGAATAAAAAAGAGGATTACCTGCAGACATGTTTTTCCTTGCCAAAGGCTACCGTAATACACTATAAAATCACTGATTTTTATCTCAGCTTTCAGTCACCGTTAACAACCGACAGATTCAATAGGGTGTCTTGAAAAAATAGAATTTTTATTTGAGATTGACGCAACAATCAAACAAAAAGGCAATTTTTCAAGGTATTCCATAGTGTAAACTACTAAGTCTGTCAACTGATCGACCCCGTAATTTCAGTTCATTCAAGAATTTTTCGTAAATATCTAACTATGGATTTCGGCCTCTGGTCGCAATCTGGAACCTGCCCGGAGAGCACAACCCATTAATCGTGGAGACCTCTGAAACTCAGTAGATACTGTGTTTTCTGTGGCAAAAAGGTAAATTATCATGCATCCGACTAATGAAAAAATGACCCCTGAAAGTATCGGCAAACCGGGCCCACCGGAACTTAGATTGATCGCTTGGGAAACCACCAGAAGTTGCAATCTC
>JAGGTT010000109.1 GCA_021163565.1 Candidatus Tharpella sp. | reverse complement strand
GCAAAGCGATGCGCCGCAAACGTGAATCATCGATTGCAGTCGGCCTGAGACTGGTTCGCGACGGCCGGGCTCAGGGCTTCATCTCAGCCGGAAATTCGGGAGCAACCATGGCGATTGCCATGGTCACCCTGAAAAAACTCAAAGGTATTGATCGGCCCGCGATTGCCACCTGTCTGCCTACCCTGAAAGAGCCTGTGACCATCCTCGATGTCGGCGGCAACGTTGACTGTGACCCCCTGCATCTGGCCCAGTTCGCAATTATGGGCAGCGTCTACACCCAGTGGGTCATGAACCGTAAATTCCCTAAAGTCGGACTTTTGAGTAATGGTGAGGAAGAGAGCAAAGGTAACGAGTTAACCAGATCCACCAACGATCTTTTAAAAAACAGTCCCTTAAACTACTTAGGACCGGTTGAAGGCCGGGATATATTCACCGGCAAACTGGACGTAATTGTCTGTGACGGCTTTGTCGGCAATATTGTCCTGAAAACATCTGAGAGTCTGGGTCTTTTCATGATTGAAATCATGCGAGAGGAGTTCACCTCCAGCACCACCCGAAAGTTTGGCGCCTGGCTCTGTAAAGGCGGCCTTATAGACATGAAACAGCGAATTGACTATGCGGAAGTTGGCGGAGCACCGCTTCTGGGAATCAACGGTAACTGTTTTATAGCGCATGGTTCATCCTGCCGTAAAGCGATGAAAAACGGCATCCGCCTCTGTGCCGAATTTGCCGAACAACAAGTCAATAATCACATGCTTAACGAACTTGAAAAGAACCATGAAATCCAGAAGCTTCTTCCCAAAAAGAAGATCTGGAATCAGATAAAAGAACGTATTATTACCAAAGACTCTAACGCCGACGACAGCCAGGACAACATGGTTTAGTCGGTTTCTATTGACATATACCCCATAAAACCTATATAATGCAGTTTGTTTGAATAGAAAATCATGTTCCTGACAGACCAAAAAGCCTTGCTAATCTGATAAAGGGAGACCACATTGGACAGCAACGACCACAAGACTGCATTCGTATTTCCCGGACAGGGATCGCAACATATTGGCATGGGGAAAGAGCTTTATGATAATTTTTCTGAAGCTCGGGAAACCTTTGCCGAAGCCAGTGAAGCTCTGGGTGAAGATCTTACCGAAATCTGTTTTAACAGCCCCCCCGAAGAGCTCAACCAGACCGCCAACACGCAGCCGGCGATCCTCACGACCAGTATCGCCGCCTACCGGGTTATGCGGGCTCAGTTCAACATAAAACCGATCCTTACCGCGGGTCACAGTCTGGGTGAATATTCAGCTCTGGTCGCGGCCGGGACAATCTCATTTTTCGACGCTGTCCGGGTGGTCAGAGCCCGCGGCAATTTCATGCAAACTGCGGTTCCAGTTGGCTTGGGAACGATGGCTGCGATCATGGGCATGACGCCCCCTCAAGTCAGAGAGATCTGCGCCGACGCATCCGACCATAACAATGATAATATTGTGGAACCGGCCAACTACAACTGCCCCGGCCAGATAGTTATCTCCGGGCATACTCCGGCGATTATGGAAGCGGCTGAGAAAGCTCAGAAAGCGGGCGCCAGCCGGGTCGTAAAATTACCGGTAAGTGCTCCATTCCACTGTTCTCTGATGCAGCCTGCGGCTGAAAAACTTGCGGATCATTTCAATGAGGTTGAAGTCAAAGAACCACAGATACCGGTCATCTCCAACGTCGATGCAGTGGCAAATTACAGCACGGCCAATGTCCGCCATCTTCTGATCAAGCAGGTTAGCAATGCGGTACGTTGGGAAGAATCAATGGTTCTGGCGATCGACCAGGGAGTAACCAATATTATAGAAATCGGCCCCGGCCGGGTTCTGGCCGGACTCATGCGACGCATTAACCGCCAGATTAAAACCTTTAATCTAGCTACCCCCGGTGACCTTGAAAAAATTGCTGTGAGTTACACATAAATGACTGATCCTTTTAATTTTACTGGTAAAGTAGCCCTGGTGACCGGTGGTACCCGGGGTATCGGCAGAGAACTGGTCACAACTCTGGCCCGGCATGGAGCTCAAGTCTTTTTTTGCGGCACTAATCCGAAGCTTGGCAATCAGGTTTCAGAATCGATCAACGCGACTCTGCCCACAGACGCGGCCAAAGTTTCATTCTACCAGGTTGATGTCTCTGATTTTAAGGCCTGCGGTGATATGGTCACCGACATTTTAACCGTTGCCGGCCAGATTGACTTTCTTATAAATAATGCCGGCATCACCCGTGACAACCTTCTGATGCGTTTGAAAGAGAGCGACTGGGATGAAGTCATGGCGGTCAATCTTAAAGGCTGCTTCAACTGCAGCAAAGCCGTCATTCGCGGGATGATCAAAAAACGTTATGGCCGGATAATATCGCTCTCATCGGTTATTGGACTTATGGGCAACAGCGGCCAGGCCAACTATGCTGCCGCCAAGGCCGGGGTTATCGGTTTCGGCCGAAGTCTGGCCCGAGAAGTCGCTTCCAGAAATATCACCAGCAATCTCATTGCTCCAGGTTATATCCAGACGGAAATGACCTCAGCGATGGATGAAAAAGCCCAGGATAAGATCAAAGAAATTATCCCGCTAAATCGCCTGGGCACAGTTAATGATGTGTGTAATGCCGTTCTCTTCCTGCTTTCACCCATGGCTGACTATATTACCGGCCAGGTCCTGCAGGTTGACGGCGGCATGTTAATAGCTTAATGGACAATTAACACCAGACAGCTGCATCTGTAACCCCGCAGCTGTCGATTAAATTTTCAGACTTAAAGTCAAGGAGAACACAGGATGTCAATCG
>JAGGTT010000066.1 GCA_021163565.1 Candidatus Tharpella sp. | reverse complement strand
TCACTCGTCCGCTATCAGTAATGAAAAGGCTTCCTTAAAGTAGATATAACCGGTCCACATTGTGTAGAGAAAAGCAATCCAGAGGAAAAAGATGCCCACAGCATGTGCGTTCGCCCCAAGAAAGGAATAATGGATAACCAGTGCTACAACTGCGATCATCTGAAAAGTGGTTTTATATTTTGCCAAGGTACTGACCGCAATCGACTGACCGCGATCGGCAGCTATCGCCCGCAACCCGGTAACCGCAGTCTCGCGGCAAAGGATAAGACAGATCATCCAGGCCGGAGCCCGATGCATATAAACCAGCATCACCATGGTTGACAACAACAGAATTTTATCTGCTATAGGGTCGAGAAGACGGCCGAGATTGGATTCAAAGTCATACTTCCGGGCCATGTAACCGTCAAGCCCATCAGTGATCGCAGCACCGACCACCAACAGGGCGGTCAGCAGATTAAGCCAGCGATTACCCGAATAGAGCAGAATTATGATCAGGGGGACAACCAGGATGCGGCTTAAAGTCAGAAGATTGGGAAGGTTTGCAGGTTTTTCTGCATAGTGACGTGTTTTCGACAGAACCGAGAAACAACTCTTTTTGAACAGGGCTAAGAAACTTTCATTTTGGGTCATTTTATATTTATCCGCTCTTTCAGGTCTTTACCAACCTTGAAAAATGGCAAACGCTTTCTGCCGACCTCAATTGATTCACCGGTTTTTGGGTTACGGCCGATATAGCCTTTGTAATATTCGACATGAAAGCTGCCGAATCCTCGCAGTTCAATCCGCTCTTCATCAAGAAGGGCCTGTTTCATACTGTCGATGATCACATTAACAATCGTCTCAGAGACTTTCAGTTTAATGTCGGAACGATTTGCCAACTCTTCAATCAGCTCAGATTTATTCATTGATAAAACCTATTTTGCAGGACTAACCCCGATCAATCAGGGTTATGACTTAACACCCTCTAAACTTACCCCGAACCAAACGCCTGAGAATTAAAACACAATCTCTTTATAAGGAGATTGTCAGGCTCAGGTTTTCAGTCGGGCACTAAATATCTTAATTCATTAGCAATATCTAATTACCATTGTCAAGTAAAAATTGACCTCTTTTCCGAATAAATTATCAACTCACGATTTTCGCCTGCGGCCTGCACGGGCTCTAAAATGGATTTTTACCGGAATTCCGTAAAAACCAAAACGTTCGATTATGCGGTTTTCCAGATACCTGACATATGAAGCCTTGATTCCTTTAATTTTGTTAACAAAGAAAATAAAGGTCGGCGGCGCACTGCAGGCCTGGGTAATGAAATAAAATTTCAGGGGGTGCCGATGAATCAGGGGGTGCTGATGGGCAACCACGACATCTGCGAGCCAGCGGTTAAGCTCACCGGTGCCGATCCGGCGACTGTAAATTTCATGAACCAACTTCAAGGTCGGGAAAAAAGTTTTCAATCCCTTGCCATTTTTCACCGACAATTCCATAATTACAGGTTTATGAATCCCGGTTAATCTATAAGCCAGATCCTCTTTCAACGCCGCCAGCTGCCGGCCTCTATCAGAAATGAAAAGATCCGTTTTATTAAACGCATAGATAACCGCCTTCCCTTTCTCATGGGCCAAACCGGAAATCTGTAAGTCCTGATCTGTAATTCCATCCGTGGCATCGATCATCAGAACTACGATATTAGCAAAATCAATCGCCCTTAATGTGGCAACATTGCTGAGACTTTCGACCTTTTCATGAACCCTTGCTTTACGTCGAAGGCCGGCCGTATCTAGAAAAAGATACTCCTGATTTTCATTGACTATTGAAATTTGAACTGCATCAACTGTAGTTCCGGGCTGGCCGCTGGTGGTTAGACGTTCACTGCCGGCAAGATAGTTAAGCAGAGATGATTTACCGACGTTGGGTTTTCCAACCACGGAGATCCTGATCGCATCATTGTCCTCTTTCTCCTCAACAACCTCCGCCCGCTCCGGCAGAAAGCCGGCCAGAGCCTCTTTAAGAGATACGATCCCCTCACCATGCTCAGCCGAAATACAGTGAACTTCATCCATTCCCAGTGAGTAGAAATCGACACTATTCTCTTTGACCCGGGGAGATTCACATTTATTTACCACCCAGAGGATCGGTTTCCCGCTCCGTCTTAAATAACGAGCCAGTTCACCATCTTCAGATCCAACTCCGCCCTGACCATCAAATAAGAGGATAATAATATCCGCTTCGTCAACTGCGGCCCGGGTTTGACGGCCGACATCTTTCTGCAGTTCATCTTCACTGCCGAAAACGAGCCCGCCGGTATCAACCAGCAGACACTCTTTACCTTCAACCTCAAGATCAGCGAAAATTCGATCTCTGGTGACTCCGGGGATATCAGCAACGATGGCCCGGCGCGCTTTCAGCAATCGATTAAAAAGGGTCGACTTTCCAACATTTGGGCGACCGACAATCGCGACACATTTCTTCATTATAAATTTCCACTAAAGTATTATTTTGACCTCTCTTTTTACCAATTTGGAGCCTTCTAATATGGTTTAGATATTTTTGCAAGTCTTTCAACCTGATTTTAGAGCTAGAGAGTGAAGTTAAGAAGCAGTTTTCACTTGCAAAAAATTGACTGCCAGTGTATAGGCAACTTCCATTAACTGGAGCCGCCCGCCCGAAAGGTGTGCGGCTTTTTTTGAAACCTATCGCCAACTAACTCAAACCCAAATCTGAGCAATTTTATATGTCACCATCGAAAAAAAATCAGGATATGAAACCTTTTTATAAAAACCTGGCTCTCTGGCTTGTGATCTGTCTGGTTATGATCATGGTCTTCAACGTGTTTAATGCCCCGCAGACAGCAAAAAATGAGATCAGTTTCAGTAATTTTATAGATATGGTCGATTCCGGCCAGATCAGTGAAGTCACGATTCAGGGTCGTAATATCTCTGGCACCAACGGTTCTACAGACTTCAAAACCTACACGCCTGAGGACCCGACCCTGATCAAGTTGCTGCGCGACAAAGGTATTCGCATCAGTGCCAAACCCGCAGATGAGTCACCCCTCTGGCAGTCAATCCTGATCTCCTGGTTTCCAATGTTGCTACTGATCGGAGTCTGGGTTTTCTTCATGCGCCAGATGCAGGGTGGTGGCGGCAAAGCAATGTCATTCGGAAAAAGTCGCGCCAAGCTGCTGACCGAGGATCAGAAAAAAGTCACTTTCAAGGATGTCGCCGGCATTGAAGAAGCCAAAGAGGAGCTTGAAGAGATTATCAATTTTTTAAAGGAACCAAAAAAATTCACCCGTTTAGGTGGTAAAATCCCTAAAGGTGTACTGTTGGTCGGTGCACCGGGAACCGGTAAGACCCTGCTTGCCAAAGCAATCGCCGGTGAAGCTGAAGTTCCTTTCTACAGTATCAGTGGTTCCGACTTTGTTGAAATGTTCGTCGGAGTTGGAGCCTCCCGGGTTCGTGATCTTTTCATCCAGGGCAAGAAAAACGCCCCCTGTCTGATTTTTATTGATGAGATCGACGCGGTCGGTCGTCATCGCGGCGCCGGTTTGGGTGGTGGCCATGATGAACGGGAACAAACCTTGAACCAGCTTTTGGTCGAAATGGATGGTTTCGAATCCAATGACGGAGTTATTCTGCTGGCAGCTACCAACCGGCCCGATGTTCTGGATCCGGCCCTGCTCCGGCCCGGACGTTTTGACCGGCAGGTGTTCGTTCCCAATCCGGATGTCAAGGGCCGGGAGGGAATTCTCAAAGTTCATGCTCGCAAGGTGCCTCTGGCCAAGGATGTCGATCTTCATATCGTCGCCCGCGGTACTCCGGGATTTTCCGGAGCAGATCTTGCCAATCTCATAAATGAAGCCAGTCTCCTGGCCGCCCGTACTGACAAGAATGAGGTCGATATGGACGACCTCGAAAATGCAAAAGACAAGGTCATGATGGGAGCTGAGCGCCGCAGTCTGGTGATCAGTAAAAAGGAAAAAAATATTACTGCCTATCATGAAGCCGGGCATGCTATGGTCGCCCGTTTTCTGCCCGGAACCGACCCGGTGCACAAGGTAACAATTATTCCCCGTGGCCAAGCCCTGGGTCTGACCCAGCAATTACCGATAGATGAACGTCATACCTATGACAAAGATTACCTGATCAACAATATCAAAGTGTTGATGGGTGGTCGGGTAGCTGAAGAGATAGCCTTAAACAATATCACCACTGGTGCCGGAAATGATATTGAAAGGGCAACCGAAATAGCCCGGAAAATGGTTTGTGAATGGGGTATGGGAAAGATGGGTCCGGTCAGTTTTGGTAAAAAAGAGGAACATATCTTCCTCGGCCGGGAGATATCTGAAAAACGTAATTTCAGCGAGAAAACCGCCATCGAAATAGATGATGAAATCAAAGAGATTGTCAGAGATGCTCATATCGCTGCCAAAAAACTGGTAAGCGAGCACCGCCGGGAACTTAAGGCTCTGGCTGAAGCCCTGCTCGACCGGGAGACTATCAACGGCAGTGAAATCGACAAGATTATCGGCCTTGAAGTTGAAAAATCCCCGGTAGCTGAAAATCAGAGTACAGAGAGTGATGAATGACACAAGAAAGATCCGCCAGATCCGGCTTCTTAACCGCGAATGGAATGTCAGGCGGGTAATTGCGGCAAAAAAAGTGATGAAGCCTGATGTCGTTGTCGCAGAAAATAAGGGTGAGTTTATTGTTGCTAAGGATTTCCGTGACAGGACTTGGATTATCCGCTGTCTCTGGGGACCACTTAATATCATGTATGAAAAATTCATTCTGCAGAAACTTGCGAATGTAAGCGAGATTCCAGCTTTTATAGGGCTCGAAGATTACAACTGCATGCTCATCAGCTACATCGATGGCGACGAAATAAAAAAATCAAGTCACCGCCTGGCCCCTGGCTATTTTGACAATCTTCTTAAAATAGCTGCCGATATTCACGCGCAAGGAATCCTCCATTTTGACCTTGGCCACAAAACAAATATCATGGTCAAACAAAATGGCGACCCGGCAATTATAGATTTCAACACGGCTCTCTACCTTCCAAAAAACTTTTTTTTCTCTCCCCTGCACCGCCTTTTGACAAAAATTGACAACCTTTCAATCCTGCGTTTAAAGGTTAAATTTACCCCCGAAGATACCAACTTTCACGAAAGGAACCGGGTAAAAAACTTTCTGCGTTTGAGAAAATTGTGGATTTTTGATAAACTTTCACGTAGAATTACCAATATGACAAAAGATAAAACTAAAACTTCCTCTTCATCTTAAGCAATAGATTAAAATGCGCAATTACTACGTCAGACTTCTCGAAATCCATTCTCCCAAAGATGCCGCTTCATTAATGGAGCAGATCGGCAGTGATCTGCATGGGGTGGCGCTGATGAAGAACAAGATGGTTCATTACAACTTCAGGGTCGGGCCTCTGCCCGCTGCGGCGGCTAATATAATAAAACAGGAGATGCTCTCGGTTGGTGGTGAAGCTGCGGTTACCCGCGGGGTAATCAACTGCAGTGCCGACAACTCTGATGCTATCTTAAGCGCAACCCGAAAACAATTTCGAAAATTCTGCCGTAAGCTCAGGGCCCAACCCTTCTCACTGGCTTTAATGGCCGACCGCATAGAGTTGGCCTTGAAGGCCAAAGAGAAACTTAAGGGTCTCCCGTTTAAGTGTCGTGGTCTTGATGTTGATCTGAAAGAACGCTCTCTGATTATGGGCATCCTTAATATAACCCCCGACTCATTCTCCGACGGCAACTGCTTTCTAACCCTGGATGATGCCCTTGCACAGGCCCGAAAATTAATTACGGACGGGGCTGACATTATCGATGTCGGCGGTGAATCGACTCGTCCCGGAGCTGAAAAAATTACCATTGCTGAAGAGTTCAACCGGGTCTTGCCGGTTATCAAGGCCCTGCGTCAGGAATTTCCCGAACTGCCGATCTCAATTGACACCTACAAGGCTGAGGTCGCAGCGGCGGCTATGGCGGCCGGAACTGATCTTATTAATGATATCAGCGGATTTAATTTTGACCCCGGCATGGCTCAAGTTGCAGCTGAAACCGGAGCCTATTGCTGCCTCATGCATATTCAGGGAACCCCTGAGGCGATGCAGAAGAATCCTGAATACGAGGATCTTTTTGCCGAGATCAGTGCCTATTTTGAAAAAAGCATTGCCCGGGCTCTGGCCGCCGGAGTCGAGCGGGAAAAGATTATTCTCGATCCCGGTATCGGTTTCGGTAAAGCCCTGGAGCACAATCTTCTGATTTTGAAATATCTGGCTGAATTCAAAGGTTTCGGCCTGCCGCTGTTGCTGGGCACTTCACGTAAATCATTTATCAAAAAACTGACCGGGGCCGAGGTCGATGAACGTCTTCCGGCCTCACTGGCAACGATAGCACAGGGCCTGACCAATGGTGCCAATATCGTCAGAGTACACGATGTTGCCGCGACCAGACAGGCTTTAACTGTTATTGATGCGATCAACCATAGCCAACGTTAAGATAATGTAGAAATCAACTATGACCGTATTTTTTGAGACTCTGATAAACAGCCGCTGGCTTGACTTTTTAGACATCATCATTGTCGCCGTCCTCATCTATCAGGTTCTGGTCATCATCCGCGGCACCCGGGCCTTCCAGATTCTTCTCGGACTTTTTCTGATTTTCATTACTTACCAGTTCTCCCTGCTTCTGGGATTCTATACCCTGCACTGGATTCTCAACGGCTTCTTAAGCTCAATCGTAATAATTGTCGTCGTCCTTTTCCAGAATGAATTCCGCCGGGCGCTGGCCAAATTCGGCAAGACCTCTTTCGTTCTGAATCCGTCTGAAGAGCTCAATTATCTGGATAAAGTAATTAAAGCCTGCACGACCATGTCATTAAAAAGAATCGGCGCCTTAATTGTTTTCACCCGTGAAAATAAACTCCCGGTCATAGCTGAGGGGGGGGTTGAGATTAATGCGGTCGTCAGTGATGCCCTGATTTTAAGCATCTTTAACCCGACCGCCCCGATCCATGACGGTGCGATCATCATTGATCACGGCCGGATTGTTGCCGCAGGCTGTTTTCTACCTCTGGCCATCGAACCCATGATTGACAAAGTATATGGTACCCGGCACCGGGCCGCGATGGGGATATCTGAAGATACAGACGCGGTGGTGGTAGTCGTATCTGAAGAGACCGGTAAAATCTCTCTCTCTATCGGTGGCAAAATAACTAAAGAGCAGAACCCTGAATCTCTGGGCCGTATCCTGAATAAATTATTTTCGCCGCAACGCAACAAGTCCGGTTTAATTAAATCGTTACAAAACGTTTTCCGTAACGGAACTTGAATCTCATATGGAACAGATAAGATCAATACTTTTCAGAAACCTGACATTAAAAATTCTGTCACTGGTTTTAGCCTCAGCACTCTGGTTCTTTGTTTCCGGCCGAAGTAAAACTGAACTTGCTTTGAGTGTCCCGGTTGAGTTCACATCCCTCCCGGAGACTATGACCATCGTCAACAAAGTTCCCACCAGCATCCATATACGGGTCAAAGGCACCAAGACCCTGTTGCGACCTTTAACCGCAAATCCGCCATCACTTAGTGTCGATATGTCACATTCAAAAAGCGGGAAGAATGTTATTCATCTGGCCCAGGAAACTTTCAACGGGCTCTCTTTAGGCGTGGATGTGGTCAATCTCGACCCTGAAACCCTGACCCTCTATCTTGACCGTTTCATCGAAGCAACCCTGCCGATCAAACTGAAGACCAAAGGTAATCTGCCCCGGGGATTTCAGATCAGAGATATCAGCATTACACCCAAAGCGGCTAAATTCAGAGTTTCTGAAGAATATCTCAAGGAACACTCCACAGTCTTTACTGAACCGATTGATTTAAGCCAATTACGCCAGACGACTAAAATTAATGTCAACCTTATGACTCCTCCGGGCGAGTTGAAACTTCTCAACCTGGAAACCCGGATAACCGCTACGATAACGATCGGTGAAGCCTTGGCCCAGCGGGTTATCAAAGGCATCAGGATCAATTTTCTCAACCGCGATGAAGCTCTCGGCAGAATCGGCATCAGTAACTACTTCGTTGATCTGGTCGTCGAATGTCCACTCCTGATGCAGGTAGACAATATCCGTAAAAAAACCAATGTCAAGGTTGATCTGGCTGATCTTAAGATTGATAATGAAAAAGGTTATTATAGACTCCCGGTCAAAATCTCCCTTCCGGAAGCCGTCAAACTTCTAGCTATTGATCCAACCGAAGTTGAAATTGTATTCAAAAAAAATAACCGTTAGGCTTTGATTTATTACTGTCCTGTAGACAATTTGCATAGACAAATTCTAGGGTATCTGGTTGTTTTCTGGAACGTCTCGCAAAATTTTGTTGTTTTTCCCAGCAAATGGAGCCAAAAAATTGTGACTGTCTGAACGAGGTACGAGTGAGTTTCACAATTTTGGCGTAATGTGCACTGGAAAAACAAAAATTTTGCGTAAGAAGTGGAAGAGAATAAGCAGATGTCCCGGGCTGCAATTATCTTACCTGACAGCAGTGACTTTGATTAACTGAAATGAAATAGGAATAGTATAGATGGGAAAATTATTTGGTACCGACGGGGTTCGGGGAGTTGCTAATATTGAGCCGATTACAGCTGAGACAGCACTCCAGATCGGGCGGGCGACAGCCTATATCTGCAAAGATAAAGATCACCGTCACAAAATCGTTATCGGTAAAGACACTCGGCTCTCCGGCTACATGCTCGAAAGCGCCCTGGTTTCCGGAATCTGCTCAATGGGGGTTGATGTCCTGCTTATCGGTCCGATGCCGACTCCAGGCATTGCCTTTATTACCCGTAGCATGCGGGCTGATGCCGGCATGGTAATCTCCGCATCTCACAATCCCTTTCAGGATAATGGCATCAAGATCTTCTCCCGTGACGGTTTCAAACTCCCCGACCAGACGGAATCTAAAATCGAGCATCTGATTTTTAATCAGTCAATCAACCAGTTACGACCAACCGCCGATGATATCGGCAAAGCTTTCCGCATCGATGATGCCGATGGCCGTTATATCGTTTTTCTTAAAAACACATTTCCTGCCCATTTAACCCTGGAGGGAATGAAGTTGGTAATCGATTGCGGCAATGGCGCAGCCTACAAGGTTGCACCATCAGTTTTCAGCGAACTCGGGGCGAAGGTCATCTCTATCGGCATCGATCCGGATGGTACCAACATCAACTCCGGCTGCGGCTCACTCCATCCCGAAAAACTCCAGGCCCGGGTACTGGCTGAAAAAGCCGATCTCGGCATTGCTTTTGATGGTGATGCTGACCGGGTAATCTTTGTTGACGAACATGGGAATGTGATTGACGGTGATCAGGTCATGGCAATTTCAGCCCTGCATATGCAGAAGCAGAAACTCCTTAAAAAAGATACCCTGGTTGCCACCGTAATGAGTAATATGGGTTTGGAAAAGGTTTTAAGTGAGGCGGGTATCAAGCTTGTCAGAACTCAGGTTGGCGACCGTTATGTTGTCGAAGAGATGCGGGCTCAGGGCTATAACTTCGGTGGGGAGCAGTCCGGACATCTGATCTTTCTCGATCATAATACTACCGGCGACGGTATTCTCTCAGCCTTGCAGATTCTATCGGTTATCAGGACTACAGAAAAACCACTCTCTGAACTTGCAAAAGTTATGGAAATATTCCCCCAGATACTGATTAACACTCTCGTCAAAGAGAAAATTCCGATAACTGAGGTTCCCGCCTTAAACCGACACATTAAAGAAGTTGAAAAGGCCATTAAGGGTCGCGGCCGACTACTGATCCGCTATTCAGGCACGGAGAATAAACTGCGGGTCATGCTTGAAGGCGAGAACTATGATGAGATCAAAAAATATGCCGAAGAACTGAGTACTTCAGTCAAGAACCTTCTCGGCTAAGACTGTCTCCCTTATGCCGGCAGCATCAAGCTTCAAATCAGAGTGCAACTGTTTCGGGGTTGCGTGCGGAACAAAGTTATCGGGCAGGCCGGTGACGATCACCCGAGTTGTCCATATTTTTTCGGCCGCCATAAACTCTAAAACTCCAGAGCCGAAACCACCGGCACTGACATTCTCTTCAAAAGTAAAGACCTGCTTAAAGTTCTTAAGAGTAGTCCGCAACAGCTCACCATCAAAAGGTTTGACAAAGCGACAGTTTATTACCTGACACTCAATTTTGTCATTGACCGACATGACTTCCGCTGCCGCCAAAGCTGAAGCCACACATGAGCCCACCGCCAGCAGAACCGTATCGCCACCAGCCCGCAGGATTTCCCAGCTACCGAGTTTAAGTTCCTTAAATTCACTATCCATCTCGACCCCCAGACCATTTCCCCGCGGATAACGAATTGCCGAAGGTGAAGAATAGTGCAATGATGAAAAAAGCATCTGCTGGAGCTCATTTTCATCTTTAGGCGCCATAATGATCATATTTGGAATCATCCGCAAATATGAAAGATCAAAGGTGCCGTGGTGGGTGGGACCATCTTCACCGACGACCCCGGCCCGATCAAGACAGAGAGTCAGCGACAGGTTCTGGAGAGCAACATCATGAATTATCTGATCAAAGGCCCGTTGCATAAAAGTTGAATAGATAGCCACAAAAGGGTGTAGACCCTGGCTTGCCATCCCGGCGGCCAGGGTCACCCCGTGCTGTTCGGCAATACCAACATCGTAGACTCGATCAGGAAACTTTTCCGCCATAAGCTCAACCCCGGTTCCCGCCGGCATCGCGGCCGTAATCCCGACAATCCGCTCATCTAAAGCAGCAAGTTTCACCAGAGTCCGGCCAAAAACCGAGGTGTAACTTGGCGGGGCGGGTTTTTCAGAAGTAATTTTCTTGCCGCTGACGATATCAAAGGGGCCGACCCCGTGAAATCCCGTCGGATCAGCTTCGGCCGGAGCATAGCCTTTGCCTTTTTTTGTGATCACATGAACCAGAACCGGCCCGTCAAGATGGTTAACATTTTCGAAGGTTTCGATCAAAGCCTCAAGATCGTGGCCGGGCAACGGCCCGACATACTGAAAACCTAAATCTTCGAAAATTGTTCCCACCGGAATCACAAATCCCTTAAATGACTCCTCCGCCCGTTTTATCATTTTAAAAACACTCTCACCGACTTTGGGTATATTCGTGAGAACTGATTTCACATCATGACGCAAACGGTTGATGGTGGAACCGGTCAGAATCCGGTTAAGATATGCCGACATGGCTCCGACATTGGGGGAGATCGACATCTCATTATCATTTAGAACAACAATCATATCCCGATCCAGAGCCCCGGCATGATTTAAGGCCTCAAAAGCAATTCCAGCACTTATTGAAGCATCGCCGATAATTGCAACACTGCGCTGACGCCGCTGGAGCTGTTCGGCAGCCAGCGCCATACCTAAAGCGGCAGAGATAGAAGTAGAACTGTGCCCGACCCCGAAGGCATCATATTCACTTTCACTGCGCTTGGGGAAACCACTGAGGCCGTCGAACTGACGTAAAGAAGAAAATGCAGACATCCTGCCAGTGAGAATTTTATGGGCATAAGCTTGATGACCGACATCCCAGACCAGCATATCTCTGGGCGTAGCAAAAACATAGTGCAGGGCGATAGTCAGTTCAACCACCCCTAGAGAGGAAGCCAGGTGGCCACCATTCCGAGACACGGTTTCGATAATCAGCTGTCTGATTTCCGTTGCCAATTGCGGCAGACAAGTACTGTCGAGTGCTCTTAAATCATCAGGAGTTTCAATCTTTTTCAATATATTTTCCATATCTACTCTTTTTCAGCTGTATTTGATTATTACTTTTAGATCAGATCATTCAGGGTATAATTGTAACTACGGACAATTTTTTTCAGCCGCTGCAGGGCTGTCTTTTCCAATTGCCGGATACGCTCCCGGGTTAACCCAATTTCTTTGCCGATCTCCTCCAGGGTTAGTCCCTCTTGGTCAAACAGGCCAAACCTTTTGCTGATAACCAGACGTTCTTTGGGACGCAGTTCATCAAGCCAGCAAAGAATGATTTTCATCCTTAGGTCCTGGCCCAGAAGTTCATGGGCATCACTACAGTTCTTGTCAGCCAGCTGGTCTAAGGCCAGAGTTCCAGAGCCGAGACTGTTGCCGTCACTATTGTCGCTGAAACTGCTACCTGAAGTCAGGCTTACGAGATTGTTGAGTCTGGCCAAAGCCGGTGTAAATGAGGTAAATGTATAACTGAGATAATCCGCAAGCTCCTCAAAACCGGGCTCACGATTAAATTCACGGATAAACTTCTGCCGCCCTTTTATGTAGGTGTTAAATTCATCAACAACGTGAACCGGAAGCCGAATAAGCTTACTTTGACTGATCAAAGCCCGGTTCATATACTGGCGGATCCACCAAGCGGCATAAGTCGAAAAACGGCAGTTAAAACTTGGATCAAACCGCTCAACCGCCCGGATCAAACCGAGGTTGCCCTCCTCGATCAGATCATCCATCGGCAAGCCACGATTCTGATAGCCCTTAACCAGATGGACAACCAGCCTGAGATTGGCTTCGATCATCTTCTGCCGGGCTTTTTTATCACCCGCCTGAATCTGATGGGCCAGTTCAATCTCCTCGCTCTCTTCCAACAACGGAATCGTGCGAATTTCATCAAGATACGAACCTAAAGCACCGCCGGAAAATCTATGTTTATCATCTGACGCCATGACGTCCCACCAGTTTCACAAAACTACAGGCTATAAGACGTTCACTATGAAACTCATTTTCACCATGTCTGGTAATACGATAAAGATGCTGACCCTGGTCTTTAGCCAGAGGAATGATCATCCGACCCCCGATCATCAGTTGTTCGAGAAAGGTCTGAGGCGGCTTGGCAAAGGCCACCGCAGAAACCACAATTGCCGAAAATGGGGCTGCTTCGGGCCAGCCGTAACTGCCATCAAATATCTTGACCAAGACATTAGCACATCCCAGATCATCAAGTAGCTGCCGGGCGGGAATTGCTAAGGAGCGCAGTCTCTCTATCGCATACACCTTCGCCACCAACCCCGAAAGCAGAGCCGTCAGATAACCTGACCCCATCCCGATCTCAAGAACCTTTTCACTGCCGTCAAGCCCCAAGGCTGAGAGCATGTAAGCCACGATATAAGGCTGGCTTATGGTCTGGGATTCACCGATCGGCAAAGCCGAATCACCATAAGCCTGATGTTCCAAACCGGATGCGACAAAACGGTGTCGCGGTACCTGCCGCATCACCTCCAGCACATGCGGGTCATTGAGCCCGCGTCCGACAATCTGTTCATCAACCATTTTTTTACATAACAACGAGTAATCCATATCAACTATTTTCAATATATTTTTCAGCCATAATCGCGGCCGTAGCACCGTCAGCGATTGCAGTCGCAACCTGACGCAAAGGTTTAATCCGGACATCACCAGCGGCAAAAATACCGGGACACGAAGTCAGTGTATCTTCACCGGCCGCGATATAGCCGCGTTCATCCACCTCTACCAGATCTTTAACAATATCACTATCCGCCTTCATACCGACATAGATAAAAGCGCCGGCAACCTTGAGAAGGTGCTCTTTTTCAGTTTTCAAATCTTTAACCATAACCCCTTCAACCCCGTCACCGCCGACAATTTCCAAAGGAATGTGCGACCAGACAAATTCTATCCTGGGATTGGCAAAGGCTCTCTCCTGAACAATTTTCTCCGCCCGCAACTGATCCCGGCGATGAATAATGTAGACCTTGGAGGCAAATTTAGTCAGAAAAAGCGCCTCTTCCACAGCTGAATTACCGCCGCCGATAACCGCCAGCTCCTGATCACGAAAGAAAGCTCCGTCACAGGTAGCACAGTAGGAAACACCGGCTCCGCGCAGACGCTCCTCTCCGGGAATACCCAGCGG
>JAGGTT010000203.1 GCA_021163565.1 Candidatus Tharpella sp. | reverse complement strand
GTCAATACAAGTTCACCCAAATTGACATTAAGGTGTTCGGCAACAACCTGACATTTGGCTTTGAGGAAGAAAAATATTGGGGCTTTGACTTCTGAGAGGGTTTCGAAATTGCCTTGGCCTTTGCTGACAATTAACGGAGCGCTATGAAAAAGTTTAAGAAATTCGGGGTTGCAGAGATCAAGCACGGTTCCGGGAGCGCGGCAGCCGGATGAGATAATTTTGGCACAGCCATCGATACCGGCGGCTACGGCATCGGCCATAACAGCGTCATTGATAATCGGCTTTTCCCTGACAACATAGGTCACCGGAGTTGCTGTCTCTTTAATGATGGTCTCGATAAAAAGCCGATCCATAACCGTTTCCCCGGTATTATCACCAAGATAGAGGAGCCATTCAGCTTGTGCTAAAGATTCGAAGAAATCATCTTCCTGCCATTTGCCAAAAGACCCCGCTTCGACTACCCGCTCAAGTTCCGCATTGAGATCAAATTTTGAGGCCACGCCGAAATCGATAACGTTTCCAGCGACCGCAAATTTCGCCGCCAGACTTAGAGGCACAGCGGCCGTATTGACCCGCCGTTTAAGTTCCGGATAAAGTCCCAGAGCCTTTTCCGTACTCTCATCCTTGATCTTTCGAAAAGGATCTTCAAGTCCAGTGTAACGGTTGATCATATCATAGAGTTTAATTGAGGTTTTCGGCGGCGGATCAGCCAGTTCAATTTCTGCGAAATGACCTGCAAATTCACACATCATGGCAAAGCAGTCGGCTTCGGAAAGATTAAGCATACGCCCGATCCGGACAATTTGGTTCATAAAACAGGGTAGACAATCGAGATAAGTTTTCATATTAGAATTTTTTCTGCAGGGTTAAAATAATACCGGAAATAATCATGATTATACCGATGCCGTGGAACCAGAAAAATCTTTCTCCTAAAAAGAGAATCGCCATAATCGTTCCGAAAACCGGGGATAAGTGAATAAAAAGTCCGGCCCGGTTGGCACCGATCAATTCAATTCCGCGATTATAACAAAAATAGGAAACGATTGAAGGGAAAATTACAACATAGGCGATAGTCAAAAAAGTCGGGCCGTTCAAACTGAGTGTTTTAACGGTGAAGTTTTCCCAGAGATAGATCGGCAAAATCATCATTGTGCCGGCGATGAAGGTAAAACCAATAAAACTTAATGGGTGAATATCCGGCCTCTGACGCAGCATCGTTGAATAGAAAGAGTAGCCGATAGCCGCAATCAAAATCATCACATCACCACGATTCAAGGCTAAGGAACGGAGAATCTCCAAATCTCCCCGGGCGATAACCAGGACAACTCCGGCAAAAGAGAGGGCCACGCCAACCCCTTGAAAAATCGTGATCTTATCGCGAAAAATCAGAAAAGAGAAGAGCATGATCAGAACCGGCATCAGTGATTGAATCAGAAAAGCGTTAATCGCAATCGTGGAATGCAGGCCGCTGTAAAGCAGCGTGTTAAACATCGCGATCCCGGTTAATGCCAACAGCAAAAGAAGAGGCAGGTTCTCGCGGCGACGCATTATCGGCCAGTCTTTTTTCAATTTCGGCCAGGCAAAATAGATAATCAGCAGAGAGGCCCCGGCCCAGCGCCAGAAGGAGAGAGCCACCGGCGGGACATCGAGCCGCATAAAGCGACCAACAATACTGTTGACCGACCAGAAAAAAACAGCCGCAGTTAAGAGTAAATAAGGCGCATTGTAGAGGCGCTGAAATAATTTTTTCAAGAAATATTCTTTATTTTAAAAAGGTTAGAGGAAATAATTGAGTATTTTTTAAGTTATAGATTAACCAGCCGGGCATCGTAAACCGGAGCCATTTGTGCCCAGTCGTAACCTGCAATCAGCCGACCGGGGCAAGACTGCCGGGTTTCAGTAATATTTTTAAGGTGATATTCTATTTTCTTTAGCAGGTCCTGGTGGTCTGAATAGAAGAATTTATCATTAATCTCTCCGGGAAAATGTTCCGGATAGGCCAGCCGCCGCGGTAGCAGTGGATAACAGTTGCAATAAACCGCCTCGATAACGCTGATTCCGAAGAAATCGTGATGCGATGTGACCGGCAGCAGATCGGCTCGCCAGAGCCAGGCCGCATATTCGCTGAAGCTTTCAACAAAACCAAAATGTATAAGGCGCGGCCCCAGAAGTTCACGGTTACTTAGAAAAAGGTCAGGTGACACCGCACTCTGTTCACCTAATATCGCCACCTCAAAATCAATTTCAGCCGCCATCAGACTCTGAAGCATCAGAAAAAAATCCGTCGGATTTTTGTCGTACTCCCAGCGATGATTCCAGAGAATCAACGGCGGTCGGGCCGGAGTAACCGTAAAGGGTAAAGTTTCAGGTTTAGATGTCAGCAAGCGCTTTAAATCAAGTCCGAGATGGAGAACTTCCGATTTTTTCTCAATAGCGGAAATTTCATCTGTTCCCTGATAATCAGGAAAACGCTGGAGAAATGGTGCCAGCGCAGCGAGAAAATTCCGGCGATGAAAATCGGAATTAAAAAGACAGATATCAGCAGCCAGAGCACTGGTGAAGTTAATCAGCCCGAATTGGCGATTGCGGCCGGCCGGATTCGACTTTTCATTCGGAGATAGAGGATAGGTCAGCTGATTTTCGTGAAAATAGAGAGCAATCGGTAGTTTGGAGCCAAGATCAGCGGTTTTCCGGATTAAACCGGTAAACGTCGCCAGATCAAGCATGTCCGAAACCAGAAGCAGATCATATTGCCGGCCCTGCTGCAACAACTCG
>JAGGTT010000012.1 GCA_021163565.1 Candidatus Tharpella sp. | reverse complement strand
GTCTCTGATCTCGCCCCCAACCTGACCGGAATTAAGGCTACCGATCAGGCAAACTCAATCGCCATGCTCGAAGCCGCAACAAAACTCGGCCTCGAACGCTTAAAAAAAGGTGGCTTTCTCATCTGCAAGGTTTTCCAGGGCAGTGAACTTAAACAGTTTCAATTGCAAATGAAAAACAGTTTTCATAAAATCACGCTGGCCAAACCTAAAGCCAGCCGCAAAACTTCCAGTGAAATCTATCTTGTCGCCACCGGTTACGCCGGCAAGACCAACTGCCAGTAAAATTCAACCAGCTGCGAGCCGAAGAAAAGATAGAGAAGGCCGCCGGCGGCCAGAAAAGGACCGAAGGCAATCGCGTAGCGCCCATCGCGGCCCTGCCAGAAAACCAGCCCAAGACCAATTACAGCCCCACTCAATGAACTCAATAGAATAATCGGCAACAGGGCTTTATAGCCTAAAAAAGCCCCGAGCATAGCCAGAAGTTTCAAATCACCGCCGCCCATTCCATCACGACCGGTGAAAAAATAGTAACCGGTCGCCACCAGCCACAACGATAACCAGCCCAAGACCGCACCCAGCAAAAACTCCCACCCGGGCAACACTCCCCACCACCAGGAACCCGCCAGACCGATAACAATCCCGGTCAGGCTGAAACTGTCGGGTATAATTTGAAATTCAAGATCTATAAATGTAATCGGCACCAGCAGGAAGATTAAAATCAGGGCTCGGGCCAACGCCGGTGTCAGACCAAAATATAAAGCCGCCAACCCGAACAGTAAACCGGTTAAAAGTTCAACCAGCGGGTACCGAAGAGAGATCGGTTCACGACAAAAAAAGCAACGGCCACGCAAAAAAATATAAGTCAGCAAGGGGATATTCAACCAAAACGGCAGCCGGTGCTCACATTTGGGACAGTGTGAAGGCGGCGCGACTACCGACAAATCACGGGGTATACGATAGATGCAGACATTAAAAAAGCTGCCACAGACAAGTCCTAAGACAACGGTGAATGTAACAAGGAACCAATCCATTGGACACCTGAAAGCGGACTAAAATTAGAGAGTTGAACAAAACTGTTTAATGTGATATAAGTAATACCGCTTTCATCAAGCTGGCAACTTGAAGGTTTAAACTCCACAAGAGTCGCACCGTCTACCATGCCAAACTATCTTTGCCAAGAAAATAATGCGAAAAAGTTTAACGGCCGGACATTAATGATCCATGCCGCAGGCTCTTTTCAACCTTGACACAACAATTTAACGGATATTAATCACTTATGGAAAACCAAGCCCCAAGAATCTTCAACATAGGAGAACTGGCCGTCTATCCCGGACACGGCGTTGGCGAAATCAAAGCCATAGAAAAACGTGAAGTCTGTGAAGAGACCCAGAATTTCTATATAATGGTGATCTTAGACAGTAATATCACGATCATGATCCCCAAAAACAACACCACCAACGTCGGCTTAAGAGCCCTCGTTAAAGACAAGCAGGTCGACGAAGTCTACACGACCTTGAAGAAACGCAGAGTAAAACTGTCACACCAGACTTGGAACAAGCGCTACAAACAGTTTCACGACAAAATAAAACGTGGCTCTCTTGTTGAGGTGGCTGAAGTTTTTCGAGATCTCAACCTGATCAGCATCAATAAGGAGCTCTCCTTTGGTGAGCGCAAGATGATGGAGACCGCAAAACATCTGATCGTCTCTGAACTGGCCTTGGCTCGAGGGCTTTCCGAAAAAGAAATCACCCAGGAGATTCAGGAGATTTTTGTCGTCAAGGATAGTGAATAAGACCAAAATAACATTCTAAATCCATAAATAATAGACTGACACACAAACATACAACAGAAAACCTCGATTTCTCCGCTCGTTACGCTGGGCCTAAAATTTTACTACGTAGATATAACTATAGTTTTTCAGGCTCTCTTTCATTGCTCACAAGAATTCCTGGTTGATTAAAAATTACGAGAAGACCATTGCTGATAATTCGCGCATTTTTCATTCTGTCGGCCGCCCTACTTTCTTTCCAGATCGCCAAAGTCCAACTCGGTCGCATTGATTACGCATGTGTTGCCTTTTTCGTGACCGCGTCACTCATAACTTACATTTTTTATCTCCTCAGCCGGCTTAAGAAAGTTCCACTGCGAACTCTGATTGGTGGATTTTCAGGCATGGTTATCGGCCTGTTTATCGCCAACCTGCTGCTTCGCGGGGCACCATTTGTCGACCTCTTCGATAATCCCAGAACCAGTTTTACCCTCTACCTTCTGACCTATTCTCTGCTGGCCTATATCTCATTGGAGGTCGGTTTAAAAAAGGGGGATGAGTTCGATCTGATCCATTCACTCATATCAAAGCAACGCCGTAACCGAGAAACAATTGTTGACACTTCAGTCATAATTGACGGGCGGATAGCCGATGTCTGTGAAACCGGATTCATTGAAGGAACCCTGGTTATTCCCCAATTTGTCCTGCATGAACTCCAGCTTGTCGCTGACTCCTCCGACTCCTTAAAACGAATCCGGGGACGCCGCGGTCTGGATATCCTCAAACGCATCCAGAACCAGGCCAAAGTCGAGATTGAAATTACCGAAAAAGATTTCCCCCGAATCAAGGATGTAGATGCAAAGTTGGTCGCCCTGGCAAAAAAACGAGAGGCCCCGATTTTAACTAATGACTTCAACCTAAATAAGGTTGCTGACCTGCAGGGGGTTGATGTCTTGAACCTGAATCAACTTGCTGAAGCATTAAAACCTCTGGTGCTGCCGGGTGAAGCCCTGGATGTAATGGTCTCCAAAGAGGGCAAGGAAGCCATGCAGGGAGTTGCCTATCTCGATGATGGAACTATGGTAGTTATCGAAAATGGCCGCAAGCTGCTCGGGGAAACCGCCACCGTTACCGTTACCAGTGTCCTGCAAACTACTGCCGGGCGCATGATATTTGCCAAACGCAAGAATGGTTCACAAAAAGCGGCAAATGAAGCATAATTAATTTGGACTATAATTGAAAAAAAGATCAGTCTTTGCAATCATTGTCGCCGGCGGCTACGGCAGCCGCTGCCCCGGCCTTAAGACAAAACAGTTCTCGGATATTAACGGTCGGCCGGTCTTTATCTGGAGCGTTAAGGCTTTCCAGGAAGCTGAGAGCGTCACCGGTATCATTATTGTCGGCCCCGGAAACAATAATGAAGCCTTGGCTGAAATGGGCTCTCTGACAAAATCTTTCGCCAAAGTAATTAAGATTGTAGGCGGCGGCGATAGCCGCACTGAGTCGGTCAGAAACGGAGTCGCCGAACTTGAGAATATTAAGAACATAACAGCAGCCGATCCGATCCTGATTCATGACGGAGTCCGCCCGCTGATAACTCCGCACTTAATTGATCTGGTTGCCGGAAATGTCAACTGCAATCAGGCCGCCATTCCGACCACAACCCCAACCGCGACTGTCAAAAAAATTGTCGATAACAGAATCATCAGGACTATCAACCGGGAAGAGACCGGGCTCGCCCAGACACCTCAGGGCGTACCCTACGGATTTCTTCGCGAAGCTTTAACCTGCCGGGCTGAAAATCCAAACCCGATTATAACTGATGAAGGTTCTCTGCTGGAAAATCTGCCGCGGGAAAGTCAGAACCGTATAACAATGATCAATGTTCAGGGTGATCCCGACAACCTCAAAGTCACATTTCCTAAAGATCTGCAGCGGGCGGAAACAATTCTCCGGAAAAGGGAGGAAAAACCACAAACGGAGCCAGAAACTCATTATAAACCCAGAATTGCAACTGGCTTCGGCTATGACGTTCACGCTTTCAAAGCCGATCGGAAATTAATCCTGGGAGGCATTGAAATTCCCCACGAACTGGGACTTGACGGCCATTCTGACGCTGATGTTTTAGTCCATGCTTTAGTTGATGCGATTTTAGGTGCGATCGGGGCCGGAGATATTGGCCAGCACTTTCCTGATCACGATCCCGCACACAAGAATCGTTGCAGCCTTGACTTTTTAGAACAAGCCATGCTTATAGTGGAGGAGAAAGGTTTTCGTCTTGAAGCGGCCGACATTACGGTTGTTGCCGAGCGACCCAAACTTAATCCTTATATCCTGGCAATGACACATAAATTAAGAGGAATAATGGTTCAACCCTGTCAACTTAATATCAAAGCTACCACCAGTGAGGGTCTCGGATTTACCGGCCGCCGTGAAGGAATTGCGGCTTACGCTATCGCCACTGTTACCGCGACCTGAACACCAACCCTCCGGCCATGACAACCCGATCTGATCTCCCATCACTGCCCTCCTTTATCCGCTCCATCTCTACCCTGTTCAACCACCGCAACCGGACTTTCAGGATAGCCTTAGCCCTCTCGGTTGGGTTGCACGTAATCCTTTTTTTACCGGCCAACCTGTTCAAAGCTCACCGGCGACCGACTCTGAATGAAAACCTGGTCGAAATCAAACTGATTCCAAACCAGAAAAAGAGTCACACTAAATCGGAGAAACAGACCAGGACAACCAGCAAACCTATCTTAAAACAAAAAAGAAAACTGAAGACCAAGAAGAAACATATCCCGAAAAAAAAGCCCCGGGAGGTCGTCAAAAAATCATCTCTGGCTCGACGTCGCACTCTGGTCAAGAAAAAAAAACCCTCATCAAGCGATAAACTTGATGAGATTAAAAAACGCCTCGTCCGGCAACATGAAGAGAAACAACTCGACAGTATACGCCGGCGCCTGCGGGAGAGCATTTCCCCCGCGGCCCGGGCCCGGGAGGCTAGCCTGACCCAGATTTATAACCAGACATTAACCGCCTGGATAATGCACAACTGGCACCTGCCCGAACATCTCCTCAACAGTGGTCTTGAGGCCACCATCAGCTTAACCATCGCAGCCTCAGGTAAACTTTTAGCCCAGAATGAAGAGAGTCTGTCGGGAAATCTTATTTTTGACCGGGCCATGCGTCAAGCGATTGCCCACGCCAACCCTTTTCCACCTTTCCCGGCTGAACTTACAATTCCACAAGAGGAATTTGTTATAACCTTCAACCCCAATAACATCAGGAAAGAGAATTAAGTCATGAAAAATGCAACCTTGACCATACAGAGAAAAAAATCTTTATGCTGGGCGTTGATTATCCTGATCACGGCAACTTGCGTCGGTTATTGCTCTCCGGCGCGCGCTCGCGTCTACCTGGAACTCGATTCCCCCAACCTGCGCCGGATTCCGCTGGCAGTCGCCCCGCTACAACCTCTATGCGGGGCCAGTGAACATGAAGAGATCGCCCGCAACGGCCGCAAAATTCTAATTGATGATCTTGAATTTTCCACTTTCTTTGAAGTCATACAGGATACTACAACCTACCTGGAGAAACCACAAAGCTGCAGCCTCGCCCCGGGAACCTTTGACTACAGTAACTGGTCCCTGATCGGGGCAGAACTCCTGATTAAAGCCGGCTACTCAGTGAGCGGGAAAACAATTGTCGCAGAATTCCGTCTCTACGATACCCTGGAAGGTAAAATGCTGATTGGAAAACGCTATCGCAGCCGGATCCAGAATATGCGCCTTCTTTTTCATAAATTCACCAACCTGGTAGTTGAAGAAGTAACCGGCCTGCCCGGTGAATTTACAGCAAAAATTGCATTTTGCGGTCGGGTACAGGGAGAACAGGCCCAAGAATTATACACCTGTGACTATGACGGACATGAATTACGCCAGATAACCCGCAATCGTTCCATTAACGTGTCACCGGCCTGGTCCCATGACACCAACAAACTTGTCTACACCTCATATAGAAATCACAATCCGGATCTCTATATGATCGATTTCACGAAGGGCAGAGAGACTCCTTTAAGTCAACGAAAAGGGATTAACGCGGCGGCCGACTGGTCAACCGACGATCGGCACCTGACTTTGATGCAGCGCTATAAAGATCACAGTGAAATAACCATAATAAACAGCCGGTCCGGACAACTGCTGCGCCGGCTGACCACCAGCCCGGCTAACCAGGCCTCACCGTGCTGGTCTCCTGATGACAGCCGGATAGCTTTTGTCTCCGACCGCAGCGGAACCCCGCACATATATATTACCGCGGTTACCGGAGGCCCCTGGCAACGCCTGACTACTATTGATGCCTACAACGCGGATCCGGACTGGTCCGGATATAATGACAAAATTGTTTTCACTTCAAGAATTGACAGAATCTTTCAGATTTGCACAATCAGATCCGATGGTTCACAATACCGACAACTGACCTATGGCCATAGTAATTGTGAGGTCCCATGCTGGTCACCCAATGGCCGCCATATACTTTTTACAAAAAAAATTAATAAAATTCGGCAGCTTATGGTCATGGACGAAAAAGGACGTAATCTGAAACAGATCACTTTCGACAAACTCGAGAAAAAAGGACCCAGCTGGTCTGCCAATCGATAAATCAAATAATCAAAATAATTTCAAATTAACTCAATAATATTAAACAATTAATGATTATTAAGAGACTGCTAATAATTTTAATTAATGATCTTTCATTACAACTCTATACGGGGCATGATGAGTTCTTAACTTAATACAAAAAACCAAAGTAAATCAATGGCTTTCAGCCACAATCAGTTAAATAAATCCAGTCATAAACTGTATAAAACATAATATTATATGTTATTAGCTTGATTTTTTTTAATAAAGGGGTTATGTACCGTTTATCACACTTACATTTTAGGTATTAAATAGCCCATAAACAAGCAAAATTAACCTTCAATAAAAAGTATAAATAAAAAGGAGTTCTAAATGAAAACTAGAAAGATTATTCTGACATTGGCTTTGGTTGCTGGCTTAATGTTCATTTTCACCAGCTGTACCTGCAAACCTGATCTCGAAGAAGAGAAAGTTGCTCAACCTACAGCTATGACGACTCCTTCAGCCGCTGCTCCAAGCGCTGTTAAACCGGCGATTGTCTCCGGCGCAGTGGTTAAAGTCGGTAACCGTATTGTTGAGATCGGCGACCGTATCTTTCCGGTTTATTTCGACTACGACAAAGCTGCGTTGCGCAGCGATACTCGCAAGACCCTGGATGAGCTGGCTCAGTGGATGAAAATCAACCCCTCTGTCGCTCTCCGGATTGACGGTCACTGCGATGAGCGGGGCTCCAACGAATACAACCTGGCGCTGGGTGAGACCCGGGCTGCCAGCGCGAAAAAATATCTGGTTTATCTGGGTATCTCACCGGATCGCCTGGAGACTTTGAGCTATGGTGAAGAGAAACCTGCCTGCAGCGAATCGAATGAGAGTTGCTGGAGTCAGAACCGCCGTGATGATTTCACAATCACCGCCAAATAGAACTTCATCAAACTAATGCTGTTAAAGTCTGGTAATATCCGACCCTGCGGAAAACATCTTCAGGGCTGGGTATTATCAACGCGAATAAAATTATGGCCACTTTGAGATTCTTCAGATTCTATCCAGCCATCGCGGTGTTCATTATTGTCGCAGCTTCAGTTTTGTGCGGGTGTATTGGCACCGGCCAGCAACGTGAAGCTCAAATCATTGACCGGCGACTCAAATCACTTGAGCAACAGCAGGCGGCCTTGAGCAGAAAGAGCTTAAGTGCGCGGCAGAAACTTAACGCTGATACCAATATCCGTCTTGACAATCTGGAAAGAGAGCTGAAACTGATCAGCGGCTCGGTCGAAGATGCACTCGCGCGCCCTGAGGAAGTTCAATCAATCGATAAATTCGAACTTGAAAAAGTCATTGCTGACCTTGAAAAACGACTCCAGCAACTCGAACAGGGGAATCCGCAGACGAGTGCTGAGAAATTCGCAACCCAATCAACAAAATCTCAAGCCGGTAGCAAGAAGCAGATCGTCACACCGACCCCCACCACCCCGAGTGCTCGGGAAAAAGCCCTCTACGATGATGCCTACAACACTTTCAAACGGGGTGATTTTAAAAACGCAAAAAATAAATTCAAAAAATTTATCGGTGCTTTTCCAAACAGCAGTTACAAAGTTAACTCCCAGTTCTGGATTGGAGAGTGTTATTATAAGACCGATGACTTCGCTGAAGCAATCATTAAATATGATGAGATTATAGCGAACCATCCTCAACACCAGAAGGCGGCCAGTGCCCTGCTGAAACAGGGATTTGCCTTTCTCAAGCTGGGAGACACAACCGATGGTAAATTAATTCTCAAAAAAGTTATTGCTAACTATCCAAAAACTGACCAGGCTGAGATTGCCCACCGTAAACTTAAAACGATCAAATAGTCACATAACAACATAATAATCAATGGCACGCCTTGTGCTTCATTATCATATTAACTTGAATAAACATCAATAAGGGATAAAAAGAACATCGTATTGTTGTGTATTGTATTCTTACCGGAACATAACCTGACGGCAAATTACCAAAGAGTAATTAAAAGCTTGGGACTAATCTAATTTATGTTATTCAAAAAAGATAAAACCCTGCTCGGTTTAAATATCGGCTCCGGCTATATAAAAATGGTTGAGCTCAAAGATTCAGGTTCGATTTACACCTTAAGCAATTTCGGTATGGCGGCCCTGCCACCTGATGCTATTGTTGACGGTGCGATAGTGGATAGCTCGGCAGTCGTCACCGCGATTGTCAATCTTGCAAACAATCTAAAAGTAAAAAAGAAAAAGGTCAGCACATCGATCTCCGGCCACTCAGTTATTGTAAAAAAAATCACCCTGCCACTGATGAATGAGAATACGATTGAAGATACAATTCATCAAGAAGCCGCCCAGCACATCCCCTATGACATCAGTGATGTAAACCTTGATTTTCAGATCCTGGGTCCAAATCAGAATAATCCTGAAAACATGGATGTAATTCTGGTTGCGGTCAAAAAAGATACCATAAATGACTATCTTGCCCTGGTAGAAGAAGCTGGTTTTATTCCGGTGGTAGTCGATGTCGACACTTTCGCTTTGGAAAATGCTTACGAGTACAACTACAGCGAAAACGAAAAAAAGATCGTTGCTTTAGTCGATATAGGAACCAATCTGACCTGTATAAATATTCTAGACGATGGCGTCACCTGCTTCTCACGCAACATTACATCCGGCAGCCGCCTGATCACGGAACAACTCCAGAAGCAATTTTCGCTTAATTATGAGAAAGCTGAGTTGTTAAAGATGGGTTGCCCGGAAAAGAGTGGGATCGATGTCGCAATGGTACTAACAGCTATCAAAGGGGCCGCCTTTTCACTTATCAATGAAATCATTAAAACCATAGATCTTTTCCACACTTCGGCGGTCTCTGAGGGTCGAATAGAAAAGATAGTCCTAAGCGGCGGTGGAGCAAAAACTCACGACATACTTAAAGATATTCAGGACAAGTCCGGGATTAAAACAGAGCTCATCGACCCCTTCCGCAACATTATGGTTCCGGAAAAACAATTCGATCTTGAATACATTAAGGAAATCGGCCCGATTGCCACAGTTGCCATTGGTCTGGCCCTGCGCAAGGATGAGGTCTCCAACAAATGATTCAAATCAACCTCCTACCGGTACGGGCTGAACGCCGTAAAGAGTTCATCCGTAAACAAATATCGATAGCTGTCCTCACCCTATTCTGTGCGGTGGCAGTCATGGTACTCCTCTTTTTTCGCCTGCAGGGACAATACAATAATACGAAAACATCTCTGGCAAGTACCAACAAAAAGATCAAACAACTTGAGCCGGTGTTAAAAAAAATAGAGCTCTACAAGAAGCAGAAAGCTGAGATCAGTAAAAAGATTTCCGTAATTATTGATCTTGACCGCTACCGCCTGGCTCCGGTGGTGGTTCTCGCGGATCTTAATCAACAAAGACCGGAAAAACTCTGGCTTACCAGTATTAAAGAGAACAGCCGGCATTTGACCATAAACGGGGTCGCAATTGATAACGAGACTATCGTAATGTTTCTGAATAATTTGAAACATTCAACCCCGCTCAAAAATGCTGATTTGACCTTACTGCGTTCACAAAAAATCCAGGGTCTGGATCTGAAAATGTTCAAGATTGACTGCCAACTTGACCTTGAATCTCTACCTGAGATGTTAAAAGGGCTTGAAACATCCCCAGATATATCTTCTGTGGAGGAACAAAATGGCTGATAATAATTATTTTAATTTCCTCCACAACTATTCGCCGCTAAAGAGAGCCTTGATACTGCTCTTAATTATCGGGTTAATTGCCGGAGTTTTCGTCTACTTTATCTATATGCCTAAATTAAAAGAAGTTCAGAAACTTGAGCAGAAATTAAAACAGGCCCAGATAAAACTGCACCAAACCCAGCAGATAGCGAGCCAGCTCCCGATGTTTGAAGCGGAGTTGGAACAACTCAATATCGCATTTAAAAAAGCTTTAAATAAACTGCCGGATAATAAAGAGATACCTTCACTGCTTCTAAAAATCACCAAACTGGGTAAGGACTGTAAACTTACATTCAATCTGTTCCAGCCTCTAAGCAACCGCAATCATGATTTCTACGCTGAAGTCCCGATAGATATTGAAGTACAGGGCAGTTATCATGCGGTTGGACGCTTCTTCAACCTGATCTGCACAATGCCCAGAATTGTAAATGTTTTTAACTACTCATTAGGTAACTACTCTACCACAAAAGATGGTGATACCCGTTTAAAAACCAGATTTAAAGCTGTCACCTACACTTTTATTGACAAACCAGCACCTGACAAGAGTAAGAAAAAATAATGGATAATAAGTTTACCCGATTAAGTGTGGCTCTGACATCAATTTGTCTCTTATTGGCCATGGTATTGTCTTATGCTCCGGCTTGGGCCGGCCAAAAGAACAAACTAAAGAACAAACCCGAAATAATTGAGGAGTTAACTCCTGAAAGACTTGCATCCCTTGACAACCAAAAGATTCTCTACACCTACGATTCACTCGGTCGTAAAGACCCTTTCCGACCGTTTGTAGATTTCTCGCAGATTGAAAGATCAATCCCGACTGAAACCGGCAGGCCACTGACCCCACTGGAAAAATATGCTTTGAATCAGTTTCGTCTGGTCGGAATTATCCTTGCAGGAGACATGCACAATTACGCCCTGGTCGAAGATCCGGAAAGTGTCGGCCATACGGTCCACACAGGTGACAGAATTGGTAATGCCAGCGGCTATGTCAAAGAGATAAAGTTAAATGAAGTTGTTATTGAAGAGCCTTATATAGATATCTTCGACAAACAGCAGACCAGAACCATCTCCATAAGACTTCGAGATATTGATGAAGAGAGCATACTCCATCTTGAAAATGATGAATAAAAGAACTAAATATTTGTTAATCTTTTTCTGATTCACTAAAATTAGACATTTTCTAAACTTTCAATTCAATACTAAGCAGCGAGAAAAGCTATGTGCATCCATACTACAAGACGAAAATCCTCAGTAGCGTACCTGTTTTCAGCGATTATGTTGCTAGTCTTTTGTATCGCGGTGGTACCAGCCCGGGCCCTGGCAGCTAAGGACACGATAACCCTTGCCGCAACGGCCGAAAAAGCTCAGGTCCGGTTGCTGTTTACAACCGCATCAGAGGATGAAATCAACTACAATCTCTTTACTCTTGAAGCTCCGCCGCGCTTAGTCATTGACTTCCCCAATTGCAACTACAACAATATTGACGTTGACCAGTTAGTCGGAACAAGTGGTTTTCACTGCCTGAGATTTTTCAGCGACAGTGAAAAAACGCGAATTGTTCTAGACACCGAATACGCAACCCTGCCGCCATTTACACAATCTGCCAGGAATCAGGAACTGGTAGTCATTCTGAAAAAAGCTGATCCTGACAACGTCAAAACTATAAATCAAAATTTACCATCAAAGAGCACCAATATAAATACTCCATTTAAATCTAACAATAACCCGATCAGTGTAGATTTCAAAGACACGGATATCCAGAATATTTTCCGTTTTCTCGCTGAGATAAACCACCTTAATGTAGTCATGAGCGATGATGTCTCAGGCACAGTCACCTTAAGACTCAAAAAAGTCCCCTGGAAACAGGTTTTAAGCATCGTCTTGAAAACTCATCAACTCGGAATGGAGAGAACCGGCAATGTTGTCCGGATTGCACCGCAAAACGTATTTGACCAGGAAAGACTGGCACTTGAAGAGAGAAAGCGGGCGATCGCCGAAAGCAAAAGAACTGAGGAGGATATCCAGGATACAGTCCTGAAAATTCTCAAGGTAAATTTTGCCAACATTAACGAGGTTGCAGATAAGATTGAGAGTACCATCTTAAGCGATCGCGGGAATGTTGAAACCGACCCCCGCACCAACTCTCTGATCATCACCGATATCCCCGACCGGATTGCTCAAGCGGAGATCCTTCTGAGAGAACTTGATGAACCGGTTAAGCAGGTTATGATCGAAGCCAAAATCGTCAAGATAGAGCGTAAATCTATGAGTGAGTTCGGGGTGCAATGGGGCGGGGCCTATGGTAAAACCAGAAATGACCGTTACTATGGCATTAATGGCAATACCACTGATTCTAATACCGGTTTACCACCAGTCAATGGCGGCGATGGCGCCCCACCAATTTCCAGCTCCTATGCTGTAAACATGCCAGTAACCTCCGCTATCAGCAGTGGTATCGGTCTGATTTTCGGCAAAATCGACAAATATAACCTTAACGTCAAACTTTCGGCAATGCAGGGAGATGGCACAGCTCATATCCTCTCAGCGCCTAAGGTTCTGGCCTTGAATCAACATACGGCCAGGATTGGGCAAGGACAGGAGATCCCCTACCAATCTACATCGGATGATGGTACCGAAACAGAGTTCAAAAAAGCTGAACTCAGCCTTGAAGTGACCCCGACCATTACCAACAACGGTATGGTTTCGATGGAGGTTATTGTCAGTAAAGATTCAAAAGGTGAAAATACGACTGACGGCCCGGTTATTAACACTCAGAATGTCACAACATCTCTGTTACTTAAAGATGGTGAAACGGCCGTCGTCGGCGGCATCGTTGAGAGCAACAAGATTAAAGGCGGTCAGGAAGTTCCAGTACTGGGGGAAATCCCTCTTTTAGGATGGCTTTTCAGACATGACTATGAAGATGACGACGATACTGAGCTGATGATTTTTATTACCCCCAGGATAATAAAATAATCTGAGCAGGTAGAAGGATAAGGGTCTTAACTTATTCATCTTAACCGTACCACTTTGCCCATCATAAGTAATTGACCGGCAGTTGGATAATCTGTACACACACTGTGTCGCGGCTCAACCATCGCCACAACTGGAAACATCTCTGGCAAACGGTCAACCTTATCCTCTAAAAATCTTTTCTTACCCATGATATTTAAACCCTACAACTAAATATCATGCATGTCAGCCGTAATTCAGAAACGCCTGCAATGCCACAAAATACCACTAAAGCAATAAAGCAACAACGTTCCCCCTACCTCCCTCATGCCTTCATGCCTCCATGCCTCCATTTAAATGGCAGAGGATAGCGACGAACATTGCTTCGCCCACTTCGAGGGGGACAGGCTACCGGATATCCCGGGTTTGCATTATGGTTTGACACTACTGGAGTTCTTGATAACTAGGACTCTCCCCGCCTTGTGCACTTAAAAAATAAAAAGCTCCCATCTTCAAAATGAAAATGAGAGCTTTTTGGAATTTAGCTTTACGTTTCAATTTCCCGCCAAACTATCTTGATGCGGGGACATGCCTCCCAGACCGGGCTTTAGCCCGTGGCGGGCTGAGCCGTGTCCCCCTCGAAGTGGGCAAAGCAATATTCGTCGTTATTCGCTATAGCTTTATGGTAGGCACCGTAGTTTAATTTCACTCCGACCCCAATTAAGCTCCGATTATTTCACTGAAACGATGTTAATGTTCCAGGCACCATCAGCTTTAACGGATAAATAATACTCACCTGACTCAGAATGAAATGCCTTACCTTCTCCTGGAGCTATCTCATTAACGAGTAAATCATCATAAGAATTATCGGATACGTTATAAGATATTACACTAAAATGACTCTCACCAGTTACACTCCATTGTACTTCCCAAGGACCATTCATACTAAAATTTGAGGTAACCTCATTACCATTTCCAGAAAAGCTGAGATTATTACCATCTGGGTCATCTGAATCAACTGGTGGTGCTAGTTTCATTTCAGGACAGATCCACCCTTCAATGTCTTTAGCTGAACCTTTACGCACCCCGCACACCGGCTGATTGTCAAGAGTTTGACCATTAGCAACACAAGTATAGTAACCTGAGAATGTATCGGCAGTTAAATCCGTGATATCAAACGTGTAGTTATAAATTCCCATACTGAAAGTCATAACATAACCGGATTTATCAGTTCCGTAGATCATGGTGACATTGTATCCCGGCCAGACCGCACTGATATTTCCGTCTCCATTTTCAGTTACAACCAACTGCGTCGGATGCATCCGATTCTCATTATTGTATCTCGAAGTTACCCGCCAAGTTCCAGCAAACGGGTTAATACTCAATAACTGCATCTCCAGCAAACCCTGGTTAAAATCAAAGACTCCGCCGCTGGAAGCATCTTTAACGTAGGTTACCATATAGAGCATGCCCGGCATATATTTAAAATCAGCCGCGTTATTAAAATCCTCATCCTTTTCTGTTGACGGCGGGGTAATAATGATGTTGCCGAATTGAAAATCAACCGATTGATTATCAACAGGTTCCCCCTGGCATTGACTGCAGCCTAATCCCCTGAAATCGACCTGACTTAAATCAAGATCCAATCCCGGTGAGGCACTCTCCTTATACCAGAGATTCTGCCAGACAGATGAATCATTAGCGGGGAATGCAACAAGATTGCCGTTACGATCCATGGCATAAATTTTACCGGCAGAGAGGGGATCATGCAAAAGCAGAACAAAGAGCCGGCCGCTTGAAGCGGTCGAAGCGCTTACCTCAATTTTATAGTCATGATCTGCGGTGAAGGTATCTTGCTCTGCAATAAAGAAATCAGCATAAGCAATCCCCTTCAGCAAGGCACTATACCGGGTGGTTACCTGATCAGCCTCTTCATCCTGAACCGGGCCGACATTAACATAAAAGTTATTTTCAAAATAGCCTGGTTCTTGCGGTGTAAATGTAACCTGACAGGTCAGTGTACTGCCACCGGAACGAATAATATCTCCGGTTTTAATACCACTGACACTGAAAACGTCAAGCCCGGTTCCAACCCCCTTAACCTCTAGATCGGTTGCAGAGTTATTGGTAAGAGTAATATCCATTACCGGGCTGTCACCTATATTACTGTTCGGGAAATTCAGAGTATAGGGATCAAGCTTGATATCCGCGGCACTGCCGGAGAGGGTAATCTCCTTAGGTGACAAGCCTCGATCAAACAGGATGCGTAGAACCGAGCTATAATCGCCGTAAACATCAGGGGTAAAAGTCACCGTCGCGACCCTAACCTCACCCACATCCAGTGTGCCTGAGGTCAATCCAGTGAGTTGAAAATGACTATTGGGATCATCAACCGTGACAATCTCAATCGGAACATTACCGGTGTTGGTGATCCGGATAACCTCGGTCCGGTTTAAGCCGATCGGAATTTCACCAAAAGAGATGCTGCGCGGCGTAACCGCCACCGCAGGTCTTGAGGTATCAATCCCGACCCCGCTTAACTTGATCTCTTTCGCGGCCACCCCATTATCGTAAACGACTCTCAGAGTTTCGTTATAATTTTGCGCTAGCAGAGGTGTAAAAGCAACCAGGGCGTCAAGAGTACCAAAAGCCTGAATTGTGCCGGGAATTCCACTCACCACAACAAAGGCTCCGGCCGGCAGATCGACGGCCGTAATATTAACATCCACCTCCCCGGTATTCGTAAAGACTAAATTAGCCCTTTCACTCTCACCCAGGCTGACACGATCAAAACTAAGTCTACTGGGGCTGACATCCACATGAGCCGCAAAACTAATGGCTCCGGAACCCTCCAGGCTTAGTTCAGTGACTTCATTAAGAATATCATTTGGATCATCATTCTTGTAATAAGATATCGTGAGATGGCTTGAATAAGAGCGGATTTCAGTCGGATTGAAGGATATCAGGAATACCTTGGATTCGCCCGCTAAGATACTATCACCTACACTAAGCCCGGGTTCAACCATAAAAACAGATGACGGCTTTTTAAGATCCTTAACCTTAACATCATCAGCCCCGGTATTTTCCAACGTAAAAACCAGTGTCTTGCTTTCATCCTTAGCTACACTGCTGCCAAAATTACCTGAACTAGGACTCACCTCAATCACAGATCCTGCGGCCCAGGTCGGAGCAATAAATATTGCTGAAAAAATAATCGACAACAGAAAAATCAGAGAGATACACCACGCTGATTGATTTTTCGGATTATCCAATCCAGTAATTATCTTTCCTGACGTCCTCATACTTTTCCCCTTTACCGGTTAAAATCCGGTAATGAAAACTTTTGCCCTTAGTAGGTGTTCATCTGCGGTAAAAAAAAGATGAGCCACAGATAAACTAAGGATAAACACAGTTGCAAAATAGTTATTAATTAACCCAACTCAAGAAAGTTGAGCAGTCAGATTTGACACTTAGATCAAAATCTTGAACTACTTATTCTCACTAACCTCGATCGGCACGGTCAGGAGGTCACTTTCAACCGTAGAGATAAAGTTTGCTACCAGACTGCCGGTGGCCCGATTAATGGCTTTGGCAATCAACTTACGATACTCCTGATTGGCGTATATACTTTCGGGAATAACCTCGACTTCGGAACGGTTACTCCATACCAGGCGGCCGGTGTGCGCATCCTGAACCATGATCCGAATCTGAACCACCGCCCGCGGCACTTTAC
>JAGGTT010000117.1 GCA_021163565.1 Candidatus Tharpella sp. | reverse complement strand
GTTTCCCGCGTTAGCGGCGTACTGATTTATCGAAAATTGGAAAATTTCTTCAATAGTTAAGATATCAAGAGGAGTCTTTACTGATGGTTAAAGTGGGGGTACTTTTATCAGGCTGTGGGGTTAACGACGGTTCCGAGATTCACGAAGCGGTGTTAACGATGTTGGCTCTGGATCGACTCGGGGTCGAACGGCTCTGTATTGCACCGGATATCGAGCAGCGGGATGTTATTAACCACCTTTCCGGTGCGGCGGTAGTTGAGACCCGCAACGTTCTGGTGGAGTCGGCCCGGATTGCCCGGGGTGAGATCTCTACTCTGGTGACTGTTTCAGCGGCTGATCTGGACGCTTTGATTCTGCCCGGCGGCTTTGGTGCGGCAAAGAATCTCTCCGATTTTGCCGTGGCCGGAGAACTTGCTGAAGTTCAGTCTGAGGTTTTGCGGCTGCTTAGCGAAATGCATAAAACCGGCAAGCCGATCGGAGCGATTTGTATAGCCCCGGCGGTAGTGGCCAGAGCCTTAGGCAAGTTTAATCCGGTTCTGACTATCGGCAATGATCCGGCAACCGCTGCTGTACTTGAGGGATTCGGGGCATGTCATCAGGATTGTCCGGTCGATGATATTGTCGTTGATGAAACGAATCTGCTGGTCTCAACCCCGGCCTATATGCTCGGGCCCGGACTTAAGGAGATAGCGTCAGGAATTGATAAGCTGGTAGAGAAAGTGGTGGCGCTTGCGACTTGAGTCTCTGCCAGATCAGACTTTGAATTTGTAATTACTTGACAGAAGTACCGATATTTTGTATATAGAAAGCTGTTCTTAAAGAGAATAATCCAGGTTTTAAGTTGGATTGTTGCTCAGATCGATGAGGACTTAAACCGTTTAGACATGGGAGATTGGAAAATGAAGAAAATTGTATTGATGGTTGCGTTAGTAGCTTTTCTGGCCGTTTCGGCGGTAGCATTTGCTAATCCGAAAGGTCCGTCTGAAGACCTTAAAGTTTCTGAGATGATGAAAAGTAGTAAAAAGCCGCCGGTAATGTTCAGTCACGCCAAACATGTCAAAGGAGTTCCTGATTGTAAAACTTGTCATCATACCTGGGATGGAAAAGCCGCGCCGAAAAAATGTAGCGAATGTCATACTGGCCGGAAAAGTGGTAAAAAAGATAATATGAAAAAAACCATGCACAAAAAGTGTAAAGGTTGCCATAAAGACTTTAAAAAGGCTAGTAAAGCCGCCGGTCCGACTAGCTGTAAGGGTTGTCATAAAAAATAGTTGATTGATTGAGTAAGAATGTATATAAAGGGGCTTCCTCTGAAAAGGGCGGCCCCTTTTTTTGTTGACGGGTTATAGTTAACGTGCTAGAGAGATACAAACTGTACTGAAAAGGTATTGAAATTGACTGATAAAATAAAAATAGAGAAAAGGAGTTCCGTGACAGGTCAGCTTATGGCCTTTTTTGCCTCTCTGAAGCTGACGATATTTTTACTGATCCTTCTAGCCATGGTTTCGATCATCGGAACCGTGATTCCCCAGAATATGATGCAGGCCGATTACCTGAAGGTTTATAAAGAATCAACCTATGTGACCTTGAAGGCGGTCGGATTCCTCGACATGTACCACTCCTGGTGGTTTGTTTTTATTCTGGTGCTTCTGGCGGTCAACCTGATAGTCTGTTCGGTAAAGCATTTCCCCAGGACTTGGCGTTTTTTTTCCAAGCCGACAAAATTACTTGATAAAAATTTAGAGAAGGCATCCACCTTGGTCTGGCGTTCACCCTGGAGGGCCGCACTCAAGGACCCGGCTGAACTTTTTCCCCGTCTTGAATCTATGTGGTCGGGAAAGTGGCAGGTGACTGAACATCGCGGCCAGAGCGGCCCGGAGTTTCATTTTGCCGCTGAAAAAGGGCGCTGGTCCCGGCTTGGGGTCTATTTTGTTCATTTAAGTATCCTGGTAATTTTTGCCGGTGGTATTATCGGTTCAGTTTTCGGGGTTAAAGGATTTGTTAATATTCCCGAGGGCGAGAGAGTAACCTCATTTTATACCTATGGGGAGCAGCAGAAGAAGGTGGAATTAGGTTATGCGGTTGAATGTCGTGATTTCGAAGTAGAATTTTATGATTCCGGCCAGCCGAAAGAGTATTCCAGTGATCTGGCAATTTACCAGAATGGCAAACTTATCAAAGAGAAACGGATTGAGGTAAACCATCCGTTATCTTATGAAGGTTTTACCCTTTATCAATCGAGTTACGGAGCCTATGGCGGGGCGGTTGAACTGGAGCTGAATTTTCGTAAAACCGGCATGGTTCTGCCCTTGAAGCTTGAGATCGGCCGGCCCTTGCGTCTGCCTGAGAGGTGGGGCTGGATTGAGGCGGTGAAATTCGAAGATAACTATCGCGGGATGGGGCCCGCGGTTCAGGTCTTGCGGGATCCGGGAAACGGGGTCAAGCCTTATCAATTCAGGGTTTTTCTCAAATTTCCGGACTTTGGTAAACAGAACAACAAAACTGCAGAATTCTGTATTTTTAAGAATGTTGAGCAGTATTACTATACCGGACTGCAGGTAAATAAAGACCCCGGTGTCTGGGTCGTCTGGCTGGGTTGTATAATGATGATTTTAGGCCTGTACGTCGCTTTTTTCATGTCCCATAGACGTCTCTGGTTACGTCTGGCCCCGGACGAGAAGCATCCTGAACGTCTTCAGCTGGTTATGGTTGGTAATGCGAATAAGAATCAGCCCGCGTTTGAGGATGAATTTCAGGAAGTGGTTGGAACAGTAAAATCCTGGAAATAATTGAATTAGACCCTGACAAGTAACTCTGGGAATATGAATAGAACTGGAATCTTTTTAAGGAAATATCAATGAATACGTATATCTTCAGTATTGTAACTTTTGTCTATCTGGCGTCGATGGTGGTTTATGTCACTTACCTTGCTTTTCGCAAACCGGCAATCGCCCGGGTGGCGACGGTGATTTTGCTGGCCGGCTGGCTGGCGCAGACTGTGGCAATCGGTTTACGCTGGTATGAATCATATCAGTTGGGCATCGGCCACGCGCCGATGTCCAACCTTTATGAGTCGCTGGTATTCTTTTCCTGGACAATTATTCTGCTCTATCTTATCATTGAACATAAGTATAAGCTTCCAGTTCTGGGGGCTTTTGTGACCCCGTTTGCCTTTTTGGGGATGGCTTACGCTTCAATCTCACCCAGTGTCAATGAGACGATTCAGCCCCTGGTGCCGGCTTTGCAGAGTAACTGGCTGATTTCACATGTGGTTACCTGTTTTCTCGGTTATGCCGCGTTTGCGGTCTCCTGTGGTGTAAGCTGTACTTATATTCTGAAAAAACGTTACGAAGATCGCAATGCCACCGGTGGCATTTTGGCTACATTCCCCCCGGCTAAGGTTTTGGATGAGTTGGTGTATAAAACTATCGCCATTGGTTTCCCACTGCTGACTATCGGTATTGTTACCGGCGCCGCCTGGGCCAATTATGCCTGGGGTACTTATTGGAGTTGGGATCCGAAAGAGACCTGGTCTCTTATAACCTGGTTTATCTACGCCGCGTTTCTGCATGCCCGGGTTACCCGGGGTTGGCGCGGAGTAAAGGCGGCAATTTTGTCAATTGTTGGTTTTGTTGCAGTTCTTTTTACCTATCTCGGAGTTAATCTGCTGCTCTCCGGACTGCATAGTTACGGGAGTGGCTGATATAGTCTGTCGTTTTTATTGATGATCTATCCAGAAACGCCACAATCTTTAATATTGCGGCGTTTTTTTGTGGATTTCATTGATTGACTATTGAGTTATTTTATGTAATTAAAAGTGGTGGATGAAAAGAGGTTTTATGCTAATTTTGTGATAGAATAATTTATCGAGACAGGTTAACTATTTTTTCTGATTTATGATGGTCTCAAAATGTAAGTTTTTGGGATTGAGGGAGGATGTGATGGCTGTAAATGTTGCACTTAATGGTTTTGGCAGGATTGGCAGGGATTGTCTGCGGGCGGCGGCCGATGATGATCGTTTTGCCTTTAAGGCAATAGTAAGTACCACAGATGATGCGCAGACGATGGCTCATCTTTTGAAATATGATTCGGTTGCCGGTCATCTTGATGCTGAAGTCGTAGCTGGAGATAAATGCCTGATAGTTAATGGTAAAAGGATTGAATTGATTGCCAGCCGTGATCCGAAAGAGGTTGCCTGGCAGGATCTTGGTGTTGATATCGTTATGGAGTGTTCCGGGCTCTATCGTGACCGAGACAAAGCTTCTCTCTTTCTTGACCTTGGAGTTAAACGGGTGGTGGTTTCCGCCCCGGTTAAAAAAGCCGATGTTACCATTGTTCTGGGTGTGAATGAATCGATTTTTACCGCAGACCGTGATTTTATTATTTCCAATGCTTCCTGTACGACCAACTGCCTGGCTCCGGCGGCCAAGGTCATGCTCGAAAATTTTGGTTTTAAGCGGGGCATGATGACGACAATCCACTCCTATACCCGGGATCAGCAGATTCTTGATTCCCGGCATAAAGATCTGCGGCGGGCCCGGGCGGCGGCAATGTCGATGATCCCGACAACTACCGGTGCGGCCGCCGCAGTTGGTTTAGTGCTGCCGGAGTTGAAAGGCAAAATAGATGGTCTTGCAGTACGCGTGCCGACTCCTAATGTCTCGATGGTTGATCTCGTCTTTGAAAGTGACAAATCGACTACTGTCGAGGAGGTAAATGATGCTTTTCGTCGGGCCGCAGCAAATGAGCTTAAGGGAATTCTTGCAGTCTCAGACGAGCCTCTGGTTTCAATCGATTTTAATCATAACCCTAATTCTTCAATTATTGATGCACCTTTGACTAATGTTATTTTTGGTAATATGATCAAAATAATGGCCTGGTACGATAATGAGTGGGGTTATGCCAATCGTTTGAATGATTTGACCCTGTATGTTGCGGAAAAGACCGGTTTGAACTGATTTGTAGATATTTTTTAAGCTTTAGGGGGTAATATGGGCGTGCGTTATATTGATCAGGTTCCGGAAGGGTTTTATGCCGGCAAGAAGATCCTGATACGGGTCGATTTTAATGTTCCTATGGATAGCGGCGGTAATATTACTGATGATGTTCGTATTCGCCGGGTGCTTAAAAGTATTAATTACCTGCTTGATGAAGACGCGGTTATTGTTCTGGCTACGCACAGGGGCCGACCCAAAGGGAAAGTGGTAGCTAAATACTCCCTTGAACCGATTGCCAAAAGATTGACCCGCCTGCTGAAAAAAGATGTGGTTTTCCTTGATGACTGTATCGGCGGCGAGGTCAAGGCCAGAATCGCCGCTGCGGTTCCGGGTACGGTAATCATGCTGGAAAATCTGCGTTTTTATGATGGAGAGACCAAGAACGACCCCGAATTTGCCAAATCTCTGGCAGAGGGCATTGATATCTATGTCAATAATGCGTTTGCAACGGCTCATCGGGCGCATGCCTCGGTTGTCGGAGTGACGAAATTTATTCCGATTTGCCTGGGTGGCTTTCTGATGCGTGAGGAACTGAACTATTTTGCCCGGGCCTTAAAAAACCCTCTTCGGCCGCTGACTGCTATCATCGGTGGATCCAAGGTTTCGAGTAAGCTGCATGCGATCAAGAACCTGCTCAATTCAGTTGACCGGATTATTGTCGGCGGTGCCATGGCCTTTACTTTTCTCAGGGGTCAGGGCTTTGGTCTGGGCCGGTCAATGGTTGAAGAGGATATGGTTGAGCAGGCCCTTGACATTTTTAATGAAGCGATCGCCCGCGGGATTCGTTTTTATCTGCCGATTGATTGTGTTGCCGCTTCTGC
>JAGGTT010000025.1 GCA_021163565.1 Candidatus Tharpella sp. | reverse complement strand
CTGAGCGGGCGTGATTCATGCCGTACCAGTTTCATCCCGTTGTAGTCCATGGGATTATGACTCGCGGTCACCATGATGCCGCCATCAAGCTTATAGTTGAAAGTCGCAAAATAGACCTCTTCCGTACCGCAAAGCCCCAGTTCCAGAACTTCGACTCCACCTTCATTCAAGCCTCGGGCAATCGCGGCGGCCAGAGACCGGCTTGAAGATCGCACATCTTCACCAAGTGCCACCCGGCGGGGTTTTATAAAAGCGGCAAAGGCCCGGCCCACACGCCAGGCCAGATCTTCATTAAGTTCATCCGGAACCCGGCCGCGAATATCATAAGCCTTGAAACAAGCAGTAGATATAGTTTTTTCTACCATCCGACAACTCCTTAAAACTTGTGGTAAAAACAGAGCCTGAAAACCAAAAAAAGGCGTTCTCCCCAGAGAACGCCTTAATGCTTGAAAAGCTGGTGCCGGGGGACGGAATCGAACCGCCGACACGGGGATTTTCAGTCCCCTGCTCTACCGACTGAGCTACCCCGGCTAACCAAGCGAGCGCCTAGATATCTTAAAGATTAATCTTTGTCAAGAGGATTTTTCCCAACTCCGGGTTTTTAGATGTGGTCGATAACCGGTTCACATAACTATACGACAACCCCGGATGAGAACTACAGGTAGGTATCTAACCTGAGATCCGCAGCTGATATATCCGTTTACCCGACGGCAGGTGGCCCACGGCAACGCAGAAGATCGATCCACCGCGATGCAGATAGTCAATCAAGTGATTTTGTTCACTCTCCATAACCCCAAGCAGACTCTCAGGATTATCCCGGAGCTCATCTGTGAAAGCTACGATCAGAGCGCGGGTTGACGAAAAACTTTGTTCCGGGCCGGTCAGAGCCTGGCTGACGGCATAATTTATGGAGTCTTTAATCATGCCGTGAAATTCATAATCATTTTGAAAATTAATCTCAAAATAGTTATAACCGTACGACCTGACCTGCGGTGGACAGACCAGAGTAAAAGCCGGATTCTGCTCTTTAGCATGCTCCTGCAGCTGGGCCGGAGGGAAGCGGTCCTTAAGACTTAAAGAGAGTTCCCGATAGATAAATTCAGCCACATGATGCTGGGCGTAGGGCCGGCTCTGCTCGTCGTTGCAGTAGAGTTCCAACAGCCCCTGTTCATGATCAAAATAGATGATTCCACCTCTTGATTCCGGAGCTATCCGATCCAGCTGAGAGCGTGCATTACCGAGAATACCATCGGATACTTCAGTTGCCAGCACCGGGAATTCCACGGCCTCACTTACATGCCCCATTCCCAGTTTTTTAACATAATCAATGGCACCGCAATGCGGCCCGTGCGCTAAAATCACGGACGGCCGGCGGCTGGGATTAAACACGACATTGCCGGCTGAGGAAAAAACCCGGATATTGCCGAGCTGATCAAGCAGATTACGAATTTCAGCATTACGCTGACCGGCACAGAGATAGAGATCAAAAAGTTTATCCCGCCGGTCCAGACTCAATGCCGCCAGGAAACGACGGGTACGGCTGAAAACCTGCGCCGGTTCAACCTGAGCCAAAGTTACTTCTTCCAGTGAGCCCCAACTGAGTTCGATATTCATCTTAGCCTCAATACTCCGCATCTCTATAAATCAGTTATTTATTTAAAATAATTAAGCAGCGCATGCAAAGTTGTCAACGGATGGGGCGGACAACCGGGAATATAAAGATCTACCGGAATCAGCTGATTCAAATCACCGACAATTTCGTCACTGCCATAAAATGGTCCGCCGGAAATAGCACAAGCACCACTGGCAATCACCACTTTGGGACTCGGTACTGCGGCATAGGTTGTTAAAACTGCCTGACGCATATTTTTACTGATCGGCCCGGTTACATGGATGCCATCTGCGTGCCGCGGCGACGCTACATATTGAATCCCGAAACGGGACAGATCAAAAAAAGGAGTATTTAAAACATTTATATCCGCCTCACACGCATTGCAACCGCCGGCTGAAATCTGGCGTAACTGCAACGAACGGCCGAACAATTTCTTAAAATGTTTATGGCTATGCTCAGCCAATCTGGGCAAATCACCATACGTGACCAGGTCATCACGGGCGGCTGCAGCCAGCTCAAAATCCTGACTAAAACGAACAAACTCTCCCTCCGACAGGGTTTCACAAAAACCACAAAAGACACAACGGCCAAGATCTATCTGCCCGGTCTCAGAATTTATCGCCGCCTGCGGACAGGCATCGGCACAGCGCCGAATAATCTCGACGTAACAATTACGGTTAACTTCAGGGAGACCCCGAAATCTTTCATAGAGAGTAATCGGCTGTTTGGGGTATTTTGCGGTTCGATACCCCTGTTCCAACCTGTTCTTAAGTACTTTTAACATATTTGTGCTCTAATTGCGAGTTCATCATTCAAATTCGATGAGATTTTAGGTTAAACAGCTTCAAGAGATGACATTCAAAGATCAAAACCACAATAAGAGAGATTAAAACTTTTGTTGCATATCGGAAAATCGGAAATCCCTTCATCCCGGAGAGCCAGAGCCAAGCCGGGCCAATTATGAAATGATGGATCCTTGACTTTGTAACGTAGAATTTGACCGGCAGCATCAGTTAGCAGACAGTGTGAAGTCTCACCCCGCCAACCTTCATTAAGAGAAACAACCATTGCACTCGGTGCCAGTTTGAGCCGGGCCGGAAGATAACTTCCGGCAGATTCCGGCTTTGCCAACAATGTATTAATTAAACTAATGGAATGCATAATCTCCTCCCGGCGCACCACGGCCCGGGAACAGACATCACCATCGGTCACATGGTTGCTGTTGGCCGGCAATTCACCATAAATTTCTGTGGGGAAAGTAATTCTGCTGTCATAAGGCAGTCCACAGGCCCGGCCGACGTAGCCCACCAGCCCGAGCTTCACAGCATCAGCATGACTGACTGTACCCGTATTCTCAAAACGGGCCAGAACACTGGGAGCTGAAAAAATCAGATCATTAACGTGTTCGACCTCAGGGGTTAATTTAGCAAATTTAGCTACCAGAAGTTCTCTCTGCTCCGGCCCAATAACTTTGGTTACGCCGCCGGGTCGAATCAGCCCCCGACCGAACCGGTTACCACTCACAATCTGGCTAAGATTGAGATATTCACCGCGAATGCGGCCAAAATAGGCGGCCGGCGGAGCAAAGGCAACATCCAGGCTCATAGCTCCGAGATCACCGATATGGTTGGCAATCCGTTCAAGCTCTAAAGCAATGACCCGCACCCGGCTGCTGCCGGCATCAACTTCAAGACCGATAAGCGACTCCAACGCCTGGGCTTGGCAGAGAGCGTGCGCAGTAGTCGTATCTCCGGCAATGGTTTCGGCCAGAATCGGCAGGCGTTTAAAAGGCACTGTCTGAAGCAGTTTTTCGACTCCGCGATGTTGATAACCATGTTGAATCTCAAGATTAAGCACCCGCTCGCCAAGACATTGAAAACGAAAATGGCCGGGCTCGATAATACCGGCATGAACCGGGCCCACGGCAACCTCATGCACAACCTCGCCATCCACCTTGAAATAGGGATAGTTGCCGGGAATGGCCGAGCTGTAGTCATTCCCGAAAATATCTGGCCGGCCGGTATAGTTGGCGTGATAACGCACCATCTTCAACCAGGGATGACCTTCCGGTTCAAGACCGTACTGTTCCGCCATCTCCCGTTCAAAAAGATTAAATTTTTCCGACTCAGCGGTCAGCGAAGTAAACTTGGCCGGGGCGTCACAACTGGCAACATAAAGTTTATCGCTACGCAGAACTGCCAGCAATTTCAGATCACCCTGATCCGGGTAGGCAAAAAACTGGACAATCTGACCAGTTTGGCCGGCCTCACCGGTAAAATCCAGCAGGGCCTTACGAAAATCATCAAATTTGAGGTCGGGGATATCAGACCGGAGGATCAGTTCATTATTCTTAATCGGAAGTAACTCAACCATTGACACCGCCTCCAATTGTTGCAATCGCCGCAATTATAGTCTGATAAACACTCTCCGGCAACCAGACACTAAGCACAATCGATGAGAGCAGAAGCATATATGAGGGCCAGGTCCGGGCCAGATTTTCAGCAATCAGGGGTTTCTCCAGATTACCCGGGGCAAAACTCATTTT
>JAGGTT010000008.1 GCA_021163565.1 Candidatus Tharpella sp. | reverse complement strand
TTTTTTTGAGATCAGTAATCTCATCTTCACTGCCGTCCGGTTTTCCGAACCAGACTCCCCAGGGAAGTTTCAGGCCGACACTCAGGAAAGTCCCGACCGAGGCTAAATGAAGCATTATTTCAATAAGCGGCATCTCGCTTACTCCGGCCGCGGCGACAATAATGGTTTTGCTGATAAAACCGTTAAAGAGCGGTACCGCCGAGATCGAGAAGGCTCCGACCATATAGAGTCCTAAGGTGATCGGCATTTTACGGTAGAGATAACGGCCTTTAAGATCAAGGATATTGCGCCGGCCGGTGGCCTGAATTACCGCCCCCATACCCATAAATAGTACCGCTTTATAGAGAATGTGGCAGAATGCGTGGGCACTGGCGCCGTTTAAGGCCATCTCGGTGCCGATACCGATAGCGCAGACCATGTAACCGACCTGGCTGACGATGTGGTAGGATAACAGCCGCCGGATATCTTTCTCAATGACTGCGTAAAAAACGCCGTAGAGGGCCATGATCGCCCCGAGCCAGATAAGAATTTCGGTGCCGGCAAACGAGCGGGCGAGTACATAAACCGCACTCTTGGTCGTGAAGGCCGTCATAAAGACACTGCCGGTAATGGTGCCTTCCGGATAAGCATCGGGGAGCCAGGCGTGCAGAGGCGGTACTGCGGCATTGATTAAGAAGCCGAAGAGAATGAATTTTGCGGCCAGAGTGCTAAGGTCAAAGGGGTTAAACAGGGTTGAACCGGTGGTTGAAACCTGCATGACGATTCCCCCGAGAAGGATGGCGCCGCCAAAAAGGTGAACCAGGGCATAGCGGAAACCGGCTTTAAGTGAGGCTTCAGTCCGGTTGTACCAGATCAGAAATACGGAGGATGCGGCCATGATCTCCCAGAAGAAAAATAGCGAGAAGAGATCGCCGGCAAAGACGACTCCCAGGGTGCTGCCGACATAGAGGTAGGCGGCAACGTGCTGGCCGATCTCTTTGATATGGATAGCGTAGATCATGCTGAAAAAGGAGATTATGACAAATATATAGGCAAAAAGCTTACTCAATTTGTCGACCCGGCCCAGGATGAGATCGTAATCCAGGAATTGCATCTGCCAGTAAGTTCCCTGCGGCATCTGCATAATCGTCACCATGGCCAATACCGGAATCAGCAGAGCCAGGGCCTGCTGCAGGCGGCGGATCCGAACCAGCGGGATCAGCAGGGCTCCGATTATGTAGATAAATGCGGGCGGCAGGTTAATCATGGTCGTAGTAGTCCTTGTCCTTTAAAAGCCACTTATGGCCGATCCATTTGGCCAGGACAATTATCAGGATAGATCCGAAAAAGCCGAAGAAAATATCGAATACGGGGATCTTTTGCCACCAGAAATGAGGGTGCGGATTGGGAAAGGCAAACCCCAGCAGAAAAAGCAACAAAATAAGTCCCAACATTATCAGGCGCAGTTTAGTCGGGTTCATCTCAACCTCCAAGAACGTTGGTCACGGCGAGCCGGACGATGTTGAAGAAATTGAGAAACGCATTCGGGAAAATTCCGAAAATAATTGAAAACAGCGCGGTCGCACAGAGCGGAATGACCATGATAAGCGGGGCTTCATCGATTTTCCCGGCAACATCGGGCAGCGGTTTTTTAAAAAAACCGTTGTAGATAATGGGAAAGAAAAAAGCGACATCAAGCATGGCACTGGTTAGAATAACGAAAAGAAAAACTAATTGATGAGTTTCAACTGCGCCTAAACAGAGAAACCATTTACTGATAAAACCGTTGACCGGGGGCAGGCCGCAGAGACCCATTGAGGCGATTGCAAAAGCCGCAAAGGTGAAAGGCATCTGCCGGCCTAAACCATCGAGTTGGCTGACATGATCCTTATGGGTTTTGACATAGATCGCCCCGGCGCAGAAAAATAGGGTGATCTTCATGAAAGCATGGTTGGCGAGATGGAGGATGCCGCCGGTCATAGAGTTTTTGCTCAACAGGCTGACGCCCAGGATAATCAGAGCCAGATTGTTAATCGTCGAAAATGCGAGCCGGCGTTTAAGGTGATCTTGACCCAATGCCAGCAACCCGGCCGCAACCACGGTAAAGGCCACAACTCCGGCGAGGATGGTCCAGACTCCGAGCTCGTGTAAAAGTTGCGGCCCGAAGACAAACAGGATGACCCGAACGCAGCCGAAAACTCCGGCTTTTACAACCGCAACCGCATGCAGCAGGGCACTTACCGGGGTCGGAGCGACCATTGCCGACGGCAGCCATTCATGGAAAGGCATGATGCCGGCCTTGACTCCGAAACCGGCAATAAACATGATCAGGAGAATAATCAGAAGGCCGGGTGAACCATGTCCCGCAAGAAAGCCGCCGCCGACAAAATCCAGGGTGCCGGCGAGAGAGTAGGTGATACCTATAGCCAGCAGCAGGATACAGCCAGCAGTCAGGGTGTAGACCAGGTATTTTCGGCCGCCGTTGATAGCACTTTCATCTTCATGATGGATTACCAGCGGCCAGGTGGCAATCGTCAGAATTTCATAGAAAATCAGTAGAGTCAGCAGGTTGCCGGCAAAGGCGACCCCGATTGCCGCGGAGAGGCACATGGCGAAGCTGAAAAAATAGCGGCTTTGAGCATGTTCATTAAGGGTTCTGACGTAGCCGATGGAGTAGAACGAGGTCGGAATCCACAACGTCGCCGCAACGACACCGAAAAGCAGGCCGAAAGCGTCAACCCGGAACTGCAGTGCGACTCCGGGGAGCAGGTTGATTAAAGTGTACTCAATTGTTTTTCCTGCCAGAACCGGTTCAATCAGAGAAAAGACCAGACCGAACTTGATCAGGGCCGCAAGGATAGTCCAGCCTTCACGCAGATTCCGGGCTTTATCACCAGTTAAAAGGATCAGAAAAGCGGCTACCATCGAGACCAGTACGGCCCATAACGGTTTCGCTGAATAGATCACTTCACCCATGTAATAACAGTCCTCTAGTAAAAATATGATTCAGTTTTTGATGTATTTAAGGGCTCTAAAAAATAGCTGGTACCGCATGTTGAATGACGGCATCAATAATCTTTCCACTGAACAGTCCCAGCAGCAGAATCGCCAGTGCGCTCATAATAATCGGGATCATCATGCTGAGCGGGGCATCGTTACGTTCTATCTCCTCGGCTTCGTGATCTGTATGATTGTGGCCCTGACTCTCCGGCGGGGCCAGGTAGGCTTTCTCGATAATCCGGAAAAACAGAACCGCATTGATGAGACTGCTGCCGAGCAGGGTGGCGGCAAAAATCCACTGCCCGGCGGTAATCATTCCCATAATCAGATACCACTTGCTGAAGAAACCGCAGGCCGGGGGAATACCGCACATGGAGAGTGCGGCAATGACAAAGGCCGCCATGGTCAGAGGCATCTTTTTACTGAGATTCTGAAAATGGTTGATCTCCCGGCCATGGCCTCTGTAGGAGATGGCTCCGATAGTCAAAAAGAGGCAGAAGATCATGCAGGCATCGTTGATAATGTGGAGTATCGCTCCAGTTAAACCGGCCCGGTTCATAACACTTATACCCATGACGATATAACCGACTTCTGCAACCATGATATAGGCAACCATGCGTTTTATGTCTGTCTGGGCCAGAGCTTTAACCCCGCCGACGATAATCGCGATCACCGCCAGCCAGCCGAGAATGGTGGCAACCGGAACGACTGAGATGGCAAAATCAGGTGCGAAAAGGGTGAAGAGAATGCGAATCATCAGATAGGCCGCAACCTTGGTCATCAAGGGTGCGATCAGGGTGCTGACAGAATTTGGAGCCGTAGTGTAGGCATCCGGCATCCAGATGTGGAGCGGGAAGAGCCCCATCTTGATAGCCACTCCAGTGGTGAAAAAGGCAAAACCGACGAGAATCATTTTTGAGTGATAGAGGGCCGGCAGTATTGTCGCGAGATCAGCAATATTCAAGGAACCGGTTGCCATATAGAGATAGCCGACTCCGAGCAGGTAAAAACTGGCTCCGATAGTGCCAATGATAATGTAATTGAAGGTTGCCATCGGGGCACCCTCTTCACCGTGGGCAATCAGGCCGTACCCGGAGAGGGAGGTGATCTCGAGAAATACGAAAATATTGAAGAGGTCACCGGTAATTACAATTCCCAGCAAACCGGTAATCTGGAGGAGAAACAGGGTGTATAATTGGGCCTCTTTACCCTTGAATTCAGTCTTCCCGGCGGGCCGGGCGTTGACTGCCGCCAGAAAACCAATGGTCGCAATCAAAACCAGCATGATTGCACTTAGATAGTCGATTCGGTATTCGATACCCCAGGGCGGAGCCCAGCCGCCGAGATTATAACCAAAAGGTCCACTTCTTATGACTTTGAACAGGGCACCAACGGCGGAATAGAGCGGGATCGTCAGTACCAGCAGGGTCCAGGGATAGCACAGATGCTGATAGCGCCAGCCGATAATCGGAGTCAGGAAAGCTCCGAGCATGGGGGCGACAATAATTAATGCTGGTAACTGATCAATCATTTTTTTAGTGAAGTTTCTTTTATAGTTGGTTTTTTTACCGGCACAATAACTTACGGGTACCTCGAAAAATTGCCTTTTTCCTCAATTACTGCGTTGGACTCAAATTTTAATCCTCAAAATACTAAATGTATTCTTGCGGTTAAAATCTTCGCCCGCCTTGCACTAGAACAAAAATTCTAATTTTTCAAGACACCCTTACGGTTTCAGGAGCTGCCGATTAATACATTTAGATCTTTAATCTTTACTTCTCAGGATTCTGGGTGTTTTATACGAACGGATATCTTTTCTGATGGCCATGATCTCATCTTCTTCCAGGGTGTTGTAGCGTTTGTATATCAGAATAAGGGTTGCCAGGGCGACCCCGGTAGTCGCGATAGAGACCACAATCGCGGTCAGCATCAACACATGCGGTAACGGGTTCAGATAGTCTGCCACCCGGATCAGATGTTCAGCATGTACCGATCCGTAGTCGCTGTGCCTCAGGATCGGTACCGTCGCGCCGCCTTTTTTAACCCCGGCGGAGACGAACAGGAGAATAATAGAGGTCTGGAAGATATTCATGCCGATAAGTTTCTTGACCAGATTCCGTTTCCCCATCATGGCGTAGAGGCCGATCATCATCAGGACGACGTAGATCCAGAAATTATATTTGGCCAGAAAATATTCAGTCATCGTGGTTTCTCTGTCTGCGGATCCGGCGCAGAAGAAAGAGACAGGAGATGGAGGCGGTAAATATAACTGCTGATTCACCCAGCGTGTCATAGCTCCGGTAATCACCCAGTACCGCCGAGACAATGTTGGGAGTCGCAGTTTTCCGGGTTGCTTCGGTGATGTAGCGGGGTGAAATATGGCGGTTGGCCGGCGAATTGGGATCACCCCAGGAGGGCATGTCGTGGGTGCCGTAAATCAGTAGCATGCCCGTTAAGATAACCGTCGCCAAAGAGATTGGTTTGAACCATTTTCGCATCAGTCTTTTGACCTCCGTGCGGTTTTGTTGACGGCTGCGATAAAGAGAACCGTACTGATACCGGCTCCGACTGCCGCTTCGGTAAAAGCGACATCAACCGCCCCCATTTCAGTCCAGAGCAGACACATGAAAAAACTGTAGGCTCCGAGGATGATGACGGCTCCCATTAAATCTTTGATATTGATCGCTGCGATTGCACAGATGACTATAAATATAAGGAGGACAATGTCCAGCTGCCAGATCATGATTTCTCCTCCTCTCCGACCCAGGGTTTGATGCCACAGCGAAATGCCGCCCGGCAGATCGAGTGAGTGCCGGTCGGGTTAGCGATAAAAACAAATACCGCAATCAGGAACAGTTTGATACTGTCAATCGTAAATCCGTGATAGATCGCCAGCCCGAAGAGGCAGAAAAATACCGCCAGGGTGTCGCTTTTACCGGTAGCGTGCATTCGGGCATAGAAATCCGGAAAGCGAACCAGGCCGATTGAGCCGGTCATAAAAAGAAAACAGCCGGTGCAGATAAAAACAATAGTAATTATATTGGTGCTGTCCATATTAGATGTCTCCTTTCATCTCAAAGTAGCGGGCTGCGGCCAGGGTGCTGATGAAATTGAGAAGGGCATAGACTATACTGATGTCGATGAACATGGCAACGCGCTCATAGAGAAAGCCCATTAAAACCAGAATAACCAGAGTTTTGGTGCCGATAGCACCGATGGCAACCATGCGGTCGATAATGGTGGGGCCGACGATCGCCCGGTAGAGGCAGGGCAGAACCAGCAGACAGAGAAAGAGAGCGGCCCCGAGAAAAAAATTCTCCATCATCTCTCATCTCCGGAACTATTGTTGTCGACTACGTCATTTGCCGATGGGTCGTCTTGTTCGGGAAAGTCGCCGCCGGTCGCAATATCGTAAAAAATTGAAATCATACAGGCCATTACCGCGATGCCAATTCCGAGTTCAATCCCCAGGATACCAAGTGAACGGGCCGCAGGAGCCCCCACTTTGAGAAATATATCAAGTTTCTGATAGTCAAGAAAGTTGCCGCCCAAAAGCAGGCATAAAAGACCGATGCCGCCGTAGATCAGGACTCCGGTACTACAGAGCATGACGGTTAACTTCTCAGTAAATTTAGTCATAGTTTTATGGAGACCGAATGCAAGTACCAGAAGGATTACACTTGCCGCCAGGATGACACCGCCTTGGAAACCGCCGCCGGGTGAATAGTGTCCATGGGCGATAACGTAGAGACCGTAGATCTGAATGAAGGGAGTAAAAAGGCGGATAACGGTTTTTACAATCAGGTTGTTAGCTTCAGCGGCGAGCATCGTTTTTGATCTCTCTTTCAGATGGGCAATCGGCAGAAAAACCTTTTCGATATGGTTTTCCATGTCCCCGGTCAGAAGATCATTGGCGGCTTTGCTGTCGATGGCGTGGACATAGAATGTGTTCTCCTCAAGTTCTATGGTGATGGTGCCGGGGGTAAGGGTTATGGAGTTGGCAAAGGTCACCAGGGCCAGACCATTAGTCAGTTTCGTTTGATAGGGTATGATCCGGGGGTTGAGCCGGCTGATCGGTGAAAATACGAGTTTTACCAGATGAAGATTGGAAAGCATAATCTGATAAAAAAGCCATGGGAGATACATTGTGAGGCGTGGTAAAATCAGGTGTGTATCATCAGCACCGATATGGAGAAAGAGAAAATCGCTGGAGGTATAAGAGATCAGCATGCAGCAGAAAATACCGATTGAAACATGGAAAAGGTCGTAATGTCCGGAGAGCAGGAGCCAGAAGAGGAAAAGCAGGATAAAAGCGAGTAAGAGATGGCGAACCTGTTCGATTCGTCTCTGGCTGAATATCGGATGATAGGCTGTAAGTGGAGTATATGGATAAGTGCGATAGGTAGTACTTTTCTTATCCATAATAGCGGCTTCAATAACTAAAGTGGTTTATGGGGAGATTACCTTATTAAAGGTACAATTTATAGAGTCCCTATGTCAAGAATTTTTTTAGTAAATCTAAGTTCTTATGGAGAGGGAGAAAAGTAAAAAAAAACTTGACTTGAAAACCAATGCTATGATAACAAGGCGCCGCTTCACAGGGATTGTTTTTTGTATTTCGGTCGCCTCTTAAATTTGCTGATTGGATGTTGGTATTGGCTGGATTACCCATGCCGGTGTAACGTTTTAGAGATTCTGGGATCGGATCTACAGCCTCCTTAATTATTCGATAATTGAAATCAGGAGTTGGTTGCCGCTCAGTTAATATGAAACTGTAGCTTTATATTTATTTTGTAGGAGTTTAGGTGCTGTGATAGATCTTAATGTTACGTTTCTCATTCAGTGGGGCATTTTCATCGCCCTGATGATCTTCTTGAATTTTTACCTCTTTAAGCCGGTTTTGCGTGTAATTGATGCACGCCAGGCCAAGGTTGAGGGGACTTTTGCCAGCGCCAAGGAAATGCGGACTCAGGCAACCCGGAATCAGGATGATTATCTGGCCCGTCTGGCGGCTTCTAAAGAGGCTATGTTTGCCCGAACCTCAGCAATCAGAGATGAGTCTGCCAAAGAGTCGCGTGAGTTGATGGATAAGGCTCGGGAAGAGGCTATGGCTCAGGTTGCTTCGACTAAAGACCGGGTGCGTCAAGATATTGAGGTTGTTCGTAAAGAGTTGATTGCCAACGTTGACAATTTGGCCCGCGAAATTGCGGGCAAAGTTCTGGATAAGAAAATTTAAGCTGTCTTTTTTATTGAGTGTTTGAGGTCGTAGGACGGGATGAATATTCGTTTGCAAAAAATAGCCGGAAAGATTGTTCTGGCGGCAGTTCTGGTTGGGCTGACGGTGGTTCTGGCTCAGGCTTCTGAAACCGGGGCTGCAGAGCATAAAAGCCTCTATACGCTTCTGGCGGAAAATCCGATGCCTTTGTTGAAAGATTTTCTCTGGCGCATACTCAATATTGCAGTATTGATATGGGTTATAATAAAATTTGCCGGTAAACCGGTGCGTGAATTTTTTGCCAACCGGAGTGAAACCCTGCGTAAAGGGGTTCAGGAAGCCCAGGAAGCTAAAGCGGAAGCGGAAAGAATCTTTACAGAGTATCAAGCCAAGCTTGACGGCCTTGAAGGTGAGCTTAAAGCAATGGAGGCCAAGGCCAGTCTCGAAGCTGAGCGTGAGCAGGAGAGGATGCGCCAGGAGACTGAGATCCTGGTGGCCAAGCTCAAGCAGCAGGCGCGGCAGATGGCGGATCAGGAAGTTGCCTCGGCCCAGCGTAGTTTGCGGAATGAAGCGGCGAAACTGGCGGTTGAAGTTGCGGAACGTCTGGTAAAAGAGAATGTCAGTGACAGCGATCGTCAGCGGATGGTCGAAAATTATCTCGAAAAAGTAGTGGGGGCGTGAGTTGATTCGCGATATTATAGCCAAGAGATATGCCAAGGCCTATTTTGAACTGGCCGGTGAACAGGGGCGTTTGTCTGAAGCGCAGACGGAATTGAGCGAGATTGCCGCTTTCTTTGATAAAGAATCAGAGTTGTGCGGGGTACTCTACAATCCGGTTTTTGAGACCGTGCAGAGAAAAGCGGTTCTCAATGCAATATTGGATAAGTTTAAGTTATCTAAATCACTGCATTCTCTTTTGAACCTGCTGGTTGACAAGAATAAACTGGTCTACGTTGGTCTGGTTGCTGAAAATTTCAGCCGGATGGTGGATGAAGCCGAAGGCCGGCTCGAGGTTGAAGTTGCCACTGCGGCACCGCTGGATGAGAGTTTGATTGAAAGTCTGCGGGATGAGTTCTCAAAGCTTACCGGTAAGAATGTCGAGCTCAAGGTTGAAGTGGATGAAAGCCTGCTCGGTGGAATTGTTGCCCGTTACGGCGGTATGGTTTATGATGGCAGCATCAAAACCCAGCTCAAACGGATTGGTGAAACCCTGTGCGCCTAAGCGGCAAAAGTAAAGAAAATCGACGGTTGTAAAACGGTCATTAAAATATAGATTTTATAGGTAAGTTTAGAGACGGTTTATCACATTTAAGGAACTGTTTTTTAGGGAGTAGTAAAAGGCCATGGAATTACGCGCTGAAGAGATAAGTCAGATCATTAAAGATCAGATCGAGAACTATGAAAAGAAGGTTGAGGTCAGTGAAACCGGAACCATCCTCACGGTGGGTGACGGTATCGCGCGTATTTATGGTCTCGAAAATGCTATGGCCGGGGAGCTTCTACTCTTCCCGCATGATATTTACGGTATGGTTCTCAACCTTGAAGAAGACAATGTCGGGGCCGCTCTTTTCGGTGAAGATATTGAAATCGGTGAAGGCGATGAAGTTAAACGAACCGGACGGATTGTCGAAGTGCCGGTAGGCGAAGCTCTCTTGGGCCGCGTGGTTAATGCACTCGGTCAGCCGATTGACGGAAAAGGGTCAATTGATACGGATCAGATGCGTCGGGTCGAGATTAAGGCGCCGGGGATTGTTGATCGTCAGTCGGTGCATGAGCCTCTGCAGACCGGACTCAAAGCGATTGACTCCATGGTACCGATTGGTCGGGGTCAGCGGGAGTTGATTATTGGTGACCGGCAGACGGGTAAGACCGCCGTCGCCATTGATACTATCATAAATCAGAAAGATACCGATGTTTACTGTATATATGTGGCGATCGGGCAGAAACGTTCGACCGTAGCTCAGGTTGTGGCCAAACTCGAAGAGTATGGGGCAATGGAGTATACTACTGTAGTTGCTGCGACTGCGAGCGAGCCGGCTCCGTTGCAGTTTATCTCACCCTATACCGGGGTTACCATGGGTGAATATTACCGTGACAACGGCAAACATGCCTTGATCATTTATGATGATCTTTCCAAACAGGCAGTTGCTTATCGTCAGCTCTCTTTGTTGTTGCGTCGTCCGCCGGGACGTGAAGCCTATCCTGGTGATGTATTTTACGTCCATTCCCGTTTGCTTGAGCGGGCGGCTAAAATGAGTGATGAACGGGGCGGCGGTTCCCTGACGGCCCTGCCGATTATCGAAACGCAGGCCGGTGATGTCGCCGCCTATATTCCGACCAACGTTATTTCAATTACAGATGGCCAGATCTTTTTGGAGTCGGATCTCTTCTATTCCGGTATCCGGCCGGCAATCAACGTTGGCCTCTCGGTCTCGCGGGTTGGGGGATCAGCGCAGGTGAAAGCCATGAAGCAGGTTGCCGGTACTCTGCGTCTCGATTTGGCTCAGTATCGGGAGATGGCGGCTTTTGCCCAGTTTGGCAGTGACCTTGATAAAACGACTCAAGCCATGTTGGCCCGTGGTATTCGCTTGGTTGAACTGCTTAAGCAGGATCAGTATAGTCCGTTGCCGATGGAGAAACAGGTGCTGATCATCTACGCCGCGATTAACGGTTATGTCGATGACTATGAGGTTTCGGTACTGCTTCGCTATGAATCTGAATTGAACGACTTTATCGCGGCAAACTATATCTCCTTGATGGATGAGCTCAGAGATAAAAAGAAAATTGATGATGATCTTAAAGTCAAGGTTGAAGATGTTTTGAAAGCCTTTAAAGAGGTTTTCAAACCTTAAGGTTTATCCCGATTTGGAATTTCCGGTTCTCTTATTTTGTACAATTAGAACCGGAGTAAGGTGTGTAAAGTTTTTGGTTGGGGCAGGATACTAGATAGATGGCAAATCTAAAAGATATCAGAAAACGAATAAGCAGCGTCAAGAGTACGCAGCAAATCACTAAAGCGATGCAGATGGTGGCCGCCTCTAAACTGAAAAAGGCCAAGGATAGCGTCGTTCAGGCTCGTCCCTACGCGATCAAGATGGGTGATGTGTTGGCCAGTCTTGCGGTTCGCGTGAAGCCTGGCAAGCATCCCTTGCTCGAACGACGTGATGAGAAAAAAATCGAGTTGCTCGTAATTACTTCGGATCGCGGTTTGTGTGGCGGGTTTAATACCAATGTGATCAAAGCGGCGGACTCTTTTATGAAAGAGAAAGGCGAAGGTAGCGAGGAAATTTTATTGAGTGTTATTGGTCGCAAGGCGCGTGATCACTATCGGCGGCGTGACTGGGAGTTTAAAACTGAAGAACTTAATTCCGGAACTGCTGACTTCAGCCAGGCGGAAAGTATTGGCCGTACGATAATCGACCGCTATGTTGAGGGTGAAACTGATGCCGTATATGTGGCCTTTACCGAGTTCAAGTCAGCGATGACCCAGAATATTGTGGTTAAACGGCTCCTGCCGCTTGAACCTAAAATGTTGGCTGAAGATGAAATTCCGGTTGAGTATTTGTATGAGCCCTCTGAAGATGTTTTGCTTGCGGATATTATACCTCGTCATATTTATACACAAGTCTTCAGTATGTTGCTTGAATCGATTGCCAGTGAACATGGCTCGCGGATGACAGCCATGGATTCGGCAACCAAAAATGCTTCTGAAATGACTGCGAAACTGACCCTGCTTTACAACCGCGCCCGTCAGGCCGCGATTACGACTGAGTTGATGGAGATTGTCAGCGGGGCCGAGGCCTTGAATTAACCTGAGCTTGGTTTTTTAGTGAGCTGAATTTAATAAGTTAATATAATAAACACCGATTAAGAGGTACAAGGTAATGAGCGATAAGAATATTGGCAGAATAACCCAGGTAATTGGTCCTGTAGTTGACGTAGAGTTTGAAAAAGGCAAGCTTCCCCAGATTTTCAATGCTCTGCGGATTACCAATAAATCGCTTAACGACGAAGATTGGAACCTGGTTTGTGAGGTAGCATCACATCTGGGTGAGAATACGATTCGTGCGGTTTCGATGGACTCGACGGATGGTCTGGTTCGGGGTATGGAAGTCTGGGATCTTGAAGAGATGATGACCATGCCGGTCGGCCATGAAGTCTTAGGCCGTATCATTAATGTTATCGGTGACCCGGTCGATGAGATGGGGCCGATTGGTGAGAAGATACGCTACCCTATTCATCGTCCCGCACCTACATACGAAGAGCAGAGTACCGAACTCGCATCTCTGGAGACCGGAATCAAAGTTATTGATATGCTGGCACCCTATGTGAAAGGTGGAAAGATCGGCCTTTTCGGTGGCGCCGGGGTTGGTAAAACTGTTGTTATCATGGAACTTATTAATAATATTGCAACCCAGCACGGTGGTTACTCGGTCTTCGGCGGGGTTGGTGAACGAACTCGTGAAGGTAATGATCTCTGGCACGAGATGAAAGATTCCGGTGTTCTCGAAAAAGCCGCCCTGGTTTTTGGTCAGATGAATGAGCCTCCGGGAGCCCGTCTTCGGGTCGGTCTTTCGGCTTTGACTGTGGCTGAATATTTTCGTGATGAAGAGGGTCAGGATGTGCTCCTTTTTATCGATAATATCTTCCGTTTTACCCAAGCCGGTTCGGAAGTTTCAGCTCTACTTGGACGGATGCCTTCGGCGGTTGGTTACCAGCCCAACCTGGCGACGGAGATGGCTGAATTGCAGGAACGGATTACGACGACCAAGAAAGGTTCGATCACCTCGGTGCAGGCGATCTATGTCCCGGCTGATGACTTGACTGACCCGGCTCCGGCAACATCTTTCGCCCATCTTGACGCGACCACCGTTTTGTCCCGTCAGATTGCTGAACTTGGTATCTATCCGGCGGTTGATCCGCTTGATTCATCTTCCCGAATTCTTGACCCCCGAATCTTAGGTGATAAGCATTACAATATCGCTCGTGAAGTCCAGCTGGTTCTCCAGCGCTATAAAGATCTTCAGGATATCATTGCGATTTTGGGTATGGATGAGCTTTCTGAAGAAGATAAACAACTGGTTACTCGAGCTCGTAAGATTCAGCGTTTTCTCTCGCAGCCTTTTCATGTTGCCGAAGAGTTTACTGGAACCCCGGGTGTCTATGTAAAACTCGAAGATACAATTCGCGGTTTTGAAGAGATTCTCTCCGGTAAATATGATGATCTGCCGGAACAAGCCTTCTACATGGTTGGCGGGATTGAAGAAGTCGTCGAAAAAGCTAAAAAACTTGGTGTATAACCAGATTAATTGGTATTTTCTGAGGTTAATCGCAATGCGGGAACAACCATCGTGATTCAATTACGGCCATTTCGGCCCGCAAATAAGTGCTCTTATCAGATTATTTTCTTGGTTTTCAAACAAAAAAATAATCTGTAAGGCACTAAAAAAGCCTGTAGTGAGATTTTACAGTTATGGAAAGTGATAAAATACGCCTTAAGATAGCGAGTCCTTACCGAGAGGTACTGGATGTTGAAGTTGATGAGGTTATAGCTCCCGGAGAAGAGGGGCAGTTCGGGGTTCTCCCCGGTCATACCCCCTTTCTGACTACAGTAAGTGTCGGTCAGCTTACTTATCGTCAGGGTAGTCAACTAAAGCATGTGGCGGTTTCACATGGTTATGCCGAGGTTGAGTATTATAAAATGATTGTCCTGCTCGATGCAGCTGAACTTCCAGATGATATTGATTTGGATCGGGCCGAGAAAGCCCGGTTACGGGCTGAAGGACGGCTCGCTGAAATCAGTCTTGAAGATAAAGATTATTTTGAAGAGTTGGCAGCTTTGGATCGAGCTATGAACCGGATCACGGTTGCTAAAATCTGATAACGGTTGAGTAACAATTTCGACGGGCTTTATGCCTGGAAACGGGAGTTTAAAAGCTCCCGTTTTTTGCGTTTATGTGGAGGAAAATGATGCATGATCTAACCGCCATAGTTTTAGCCGCCGGCCGTGGTACCCGGATGCAGTCAAACTTGCCCAAAGTTTTGCATGAAATCCTTGAAGAACCGTTACTCAGTTATCCCTTAAGGGTTTTAACCGGGTTAGGTATTAAAAAAACTCTGGTAGTTATCAGTGGCGATGCGGATGGCGACCGGGTTAAAGCCGCATTCGCTGAATCAACTCAGACGATCTGGGCGCGGCAGCTGGTGCCCCGGGGTACCGCAGATGCGGTTGCGGCCGCACTGAATGATCTGCAGGGAGTGAGTGGTGATGTCCTGATTCTCTGTGGCGATGTCCCTTTGCTGACTGCCGCGACTTTAACCGGTTTTTATGAGAAACATCGCCAGCTTAACGCGAAAATGTCAGTTATGACGGCGGTTCTGGATGACGGTTCTACCTATGGCCGGGTTCTTGTTGATGAGTCTGATGCACCTTTAGCGATTGTTGAAGCCAAAGATGCATCGTTGGCACAACTTGAGGTTAAACGGATTAATTCAGGTACCTATATTGTTGATATCGATCTTTTGCGCCGGGCTTTAGCGGAAACTGATTGCAATAATGCTCAGGGAGAGTATTATCTTACTGATATGGTTGCCTTTGCCCGGCGGGAGGATGCAATTACGGCCATTTATGATGTTCGCGACAGTCGCGAGATACTCGGTGTCAACAGCCGCAAGGACCTGGTTTCACTTGAAGCGATTATGGCCTTAAGGATTGCTGATTTCTGGCTTGATAACGGGGTCACGGTGCATGCGCCGGAACAGGTGCGGATTGGCCCTAAAGTTGAGATTGGCCAGGATTCCGAGATTGCTCCCGGAGTCTTTCTGATGGGGGCGACCTCCATCGGCAGTGGTTGCTCCATCGGGGCCGGAGTGCAGATTAAAAACAGTACCATTTTTGATCGGGTTGAAATTAAACCCTACTCGGTGATTGAAGGTGCCGAAATCGGGATGCAATCAGCGATTGGACCTTTCGCCAGGATCCGTCCCGGTTCACTTATCGGTGCCGAGGTTAAAATCGGTAACTTTGTTGAGACCAAAAAAGTGCGCTTCGGCAAGGGGGCCAAGGCTTCACACCTGGCCTATATCGGTGATGCCGAGGTTGGGGCTGAAAGCAATCTCGGGGCGGGAACGATTACCTGCAACTATGATGGTTTCAATAAATTTAAGACTGTAATCGGTGACCGGGTTTTTGTCGGTTCAGATTCCCAGCTGGTAGCTCCGGTAAAACTCGGTGATGATGTTCTTGTCGGGGCCGGTTCCACGGTTACCCGTGATGTTCCCGATAATGCTATTGTAACTACCCGGGTGCGTCAGAAAGAGTTTGCCGGTCGGGGTATGGCCTCGCGTCGGCGTTCAGCAGAGGAGAAATAGGATGTGTGGTATCGTTGCTTATATGGGGCCGAGAAATGGTGTCCCGGTAGTTCTGGACGGATTGCGGAAGCTTGAATACCGGGGTTATGATTCTGCCGGAATCGCTATCTTGAATGGGAAAAAGATTGATATTTATCGCAGTGTCGGTAAGTTGATCGGCCTTGAGGATAAAATTCGGGAGGAGCAATTGTGTGGGACGCCGGTCATCGGTCATACCCGCTGGGCTACCCATGGTCGTCCGACTGAAGCGAATGCGCATCCGCATAAATATGAAGGGGTAGTCGTTGTCCACAATGGTATTATCGAGAACTATCTGGAGTTGCGTCATGAACTGGCGGCTTCAGGTCATGAATTTTCTTCGGAGACCGATACTGAAGTTATCAGCCACCTGATTGTCCAGGAGCTGCGTTTAGGAGCCGACTTTAACCGGGCGGTAAGTCGTTCCCTGCTGCGCACCCGGGGTACTTACGCTCTGGCCGTACTCTATGAAAAAGAGCCGGAGAAAATGATTGTCGCCCGGCAGAGCAGTCCGCTGGTGATGGCCCTCGGGGAAAAGGTGGGTGAATATTTTGTCGCATCCGATATCCCGGCCCTTCTGGCCTGGTCTAAGGATGTCATTTTTCTTGATGACGGTGAAATGGCTGTTTTTGATAATCAGGGGATGCAGGTTATTGGCATTGCCGATGGCCTGGTACGGGAAAAACCGATCCGGCGGATCACCTGGGATCCGATAATGGCGGAAAAAAGCGGCTATAAACACTTTATGCTCAAAGAGATTTTTGAACAGCCCGATGCAGTCTCAAATACTCTCCTGGGTCGACTCAATGAGGATCGTGACGGGGTTGATCTTTCTGAGATTGGATTCTCACCGGCGAAGTGGCAATCGTTTAAAGATATTAAAATTGTCGCTTGTGGGACCTCCTGGCACGCCGGGCTCGTAGCCAAATACTGGCTCGAGAATTTAGCGAGAATCCCGACAGAGGTTGATATCGCCTCTGAATTTCGTTATCGCGACCCCCTGGTTGGCCCCGAAACTCTGGTGATTGGAATCTCGCAATCGGGAGAGACTGCGGATACGCTGGCGGCTCTGCAGGAGGCCCGCCGTCGGGGAGCCTCTCTGCTGGCAATCTGTAATGTTATGGAGAGCAGTATCGCCAGGCTTTGTGACGGGGTTTTCTATACCCACGCCGGGCCGGAGATCGGGGTTGCCTCAACTAAAGCTTTTACGACCCAGCTGACTGCGCTTTTTCTGCTGGCACTGGAATTTGCCGCCATCCGTCAGAGCCTGAGTGATGAACAGGTAAGTCAGCAGGTAAATGCGCTCTTGCATCTGCCGCTGGCGATTGAGAAGGTTCTGGAACGGGCCCCGGAGCTTGAGCTTATGGCCCGCCGCTACCATCATGTTGATGACTATCTTTACCTCGCCCGCGGACTTAATTTCCCGATTGCTCTGGAAGGGGCGCTGAAATTAAAAGAGATCTCTTATATCC
>JAGGTT010000180.1 GCA_021163565.1 Candidatus Tharpella sp. | reverse complement strand
TGGTAGATATGTTCAAGGTTGCCGACCCCGCCGGAGGCAATTACCGGGACTGTAACCGCATCAACTATCGTTCGGGTCAGTTCAAGATCGAAGCCGTCTTTAGTTCCGTCCCGATCCATACTTGTCAAGAGAATTTCTCCAGCGCCATACTCGACCATCCGCTGGGCCCACTCGACCACGTCGAGACCGGTGGGTTCCCGGCCGCCGTAGATAAAAACCTCCCAGCCTTTGCCGTTGGCCCGGGCTTTGGCGTCAATCGCAACCACAGTGCATTGGCTACCGAAGCGGTAAGCCGCCTCTTGGACAAATTCGGGTCGGTGTACGGCAGCGGTATTGATCGAAACTTTATCGGCTCCGGCATTAAGCAGAGCCCGGATATTATCGAGGTTGCGGACACCGCCGCCGACCGTCAAGGGTATAAAAACCTGTTCCGCCGTACGGGCGACAACATCGAGAATGATTGAGCGGCGGTCACTGGAAGCGGTAATATCTAGGAAAGTGAGTTCATCAGCACCCTGTTCATCATAAATTGCCGCAACTTCAACCGGGTCGCCGGCATCCCGCAAGCCGACAAAATTGACCCCTTTAACGACCCGGCCGTCTTTGACATCGAGACAGGGAATAATTCTTTTGGCCAGCATTATTGAGCACCGCCGTCAGCAATTTCCTGAGCCGCATCAAGTTTAAGGCTGCCGGAGTAGAGGGCGCGACCGGTAATGGCGGCATTGACACCGCTTTTTTCCAGCGGCAGCAGGGCCTTAATATCATCAATAGTGGCAATTCCGCCGGAAGCAATTACCGGGATCGAGATGGCTTCCGCCAAGGCTCTGGTCTCTTCAAGATTGACTCCGGTCTGCATACCGTCTCGCAGAATATCAGTATAGATGATCGCCGCGACTCCGCAATTTTCAAATTTACGGGCCAGATCCAGGGCTTTGACTTCGGTTTCATCGGCCCAGCCCCGAGTGGCGACCATACCCTTGCGGGCATCAATGCCGACACACACCTGTCCCGGAAAAGTAGTGGCGGCCTCTTCCACAAGTTTCGGGTTCTCAACCGCTACCGTACCCAGGATTACTCTTTCCAGACCTAGATCAAGGTAAGCTTTTACAGTGTCAAGATCGCGGATACCGCCACCGAGCTGGCAAGGTATACTAAGGGCTGAGACAATCTTTTTGATGATCTCACGGTTGATTGGAGTTCCGGCAAAAGCACCGTTAAGATCGACAATATGGAGAAAGCGGGCTCCCTGTGCCTGCCAGTTCAGGGCCATGGCCACCGGGTTATTAGAAAAGAGGGTGTCATCCTCCATGCGGCCCTGTTTCAAACGGACACAATTTCCGTCTTTTAAGTCAATCGCCGGAATAATCAGCATTTCTATAGATCTCCTGCATTTTTAAGACCCGGGAACTGCTCGATAGTTTCGGCAATTCCGATTTCGGCAAACTCTCTGGCGGTCAACCATTTACCACCGCCGCGGACAAAATTTCTGATATTGGTGATATCGTCACTTAACGATTTTTGCGTGCGATCAAAGATCGCGTACCAGACCTTCTGGCCGTTGCGGGCATCAATCATTGAAACTTCAAAATAGACTGAGGCCGGTTTCTTTGCCGTCATCGGGCCGCCGATACGTTCCTGAAAACGTTTGACGTTACCGAAAACCAGGACATCAACTCCAAGTCGCTGACCTATCTCTTTCATCGGCACCTGGCCGACGTAGGGCATGATCCGGGCCGCGGCCTGTGGCTCAACGACCTCATATTTACCATAAATTGCAATCTCACGAGCCAGGGAGAGGGCCAGATCGTAGCCGATCTTGCTGTTGATCTTATCGCAAATAATCCGGTTGCCTACTGGCCGGCAGGTGGGAAAAGAGTCCCCGCAGCTCTGGCAGTCGGAGACATCAAAAGGTAATACTGCCACCCGCTTAAATTGTGGGATATCGGCTAAAGTTTTTACTTTGACATCTTTGGTCGTACAGGCCGTCAGCAAAAAAACGGTAAGCAGCAGAATAAGGTATTTTTTCATGACGGTTGCGGTCTTCTCCTTAATAAGGTTAAATCGCGGCGGCAAAGTCGCGGAGGATATTAAGTCCCTGATGCTGGCTCTTTTCCGGGTGAAACTGAGTCGCCAGGACGTTGTCAAAGGCGATGGCGGAGACAAATGCACCACCGTAGTCGGTGCGGGTGGCAACGACCGCCTCGTCTTCAGGCTCGACGTAATAGGAGTGGACAAAGTAAAAATAAGCACCGTCGTCAATCCCGTTTAAGGCGGGTACCGGTTTCTGGCGTTGAATCGAATTCCAGCCCATATGCGGAATTTTCAACAATCCGCCCGGGTGTTCCGGATCGGGCATAGTTGGTGAAAACGGTTTCACAACTCCTTTAATCACATCAAGTCCCGGATGATGGCCGAACTCCAGGCTTTCGCTGAAGAGAAGCTGCAAACCCAGACAGATGCCGAGGAAGGGTTTGCCCGAAGCGATCGCCTTTAACACCGGGGCGATCAGGTTTAAGCGGTCAAGATTATCCATGCAGTCTTTAAACGCCCCGACTCCGGGCAGAATCACCGCGTCCGCATTGGCAATGTGCTTAGGTGAACGGGTAACATCAGCCTGATAGCCAACCTTCTCAATCGCTTTCTGGACAGATCTTAAATTGCCCATTCCGTAATCAACAATCGCGATCATCGTTAAAGGGTTCCTTTGCTACTGAGAACCTTGCCGTCAAGATCAGCGCGCTGCGTCCAGGCCCGGCGCAGGGCGTGGGCGCAGGCTTTGAAAGTGGCTTCGAAGATATGGTGCTGATTTTTGCCGTAATTTAGGTTTAAGTGCAGAGTTAAACCGCCGTGTACGGCAAAGGCGCGAAAGAACTCTTCAATCAGTTCGCTGTCGAGTTCGCCGACTTTGGGAGCGGTCAGGGCGATATTAAAAACCAGAAAAGGCCGTTTTGATATATCGACTACGGCCCCGCACAGGGTCTCATCCATCGGGATCAGGGCTTCGCCGTAGCGGGCGATCCCGCTGAAATCGCCTAAAGCCTGATTTAAGGCCTGGCCGAGACAGATACCTAAATCTTCAACTGTATGATGAAAATCAACCTCGATGTCACCTTGGGCCGCGATCGTCAAATCAGCTCCGCTGTGCCGGGCAAAGAGGGTCAGCATATGATCAAGAAATGGAATTCCGGTTTCAATCTTGGACTGGCCGCTGCCGTCGAGATTGAGTTCGAGATTAATCCTGGTTTCGGCTGTTTCCCGTTTGATTTCAGCTTTTCGTGGCGTATTTGTCATTTTGAGTTCACCTGTTGTTTAAGGCGTAAACTTATGGCCCGGCCGTGGGCCTGCAGCCCTTCCATTTCAGCCAGATCGGTAACCGCTTCACCATAGTTGTGGAGGGCGTTTTTACTGAATGAGAGCACGCTGCTCTTTTTTACGAAATCATCGACTCCTAAAGGCGAAGAGAAACGGGCAGTGCCGGCGGTCGGTAAAACATGATTCGGCCCGGCAATATAGTCACCTAAAGCTTCCGGGGTTGAGTGGCCGAGAAAGATAGCCCCGGCATTTTTAATTGAACTTAAAGCCAGAAGCGGGTCGGCGACAGCTAATTCCAGATGTTCAGCGGCAAAACGGTTGGCCAGCGCCAACGCTTCATCCAGGGTTGCGGTTTTGATCAGGGCTCCCTGATTATTGAGTGAACGCTCAGTGATCTCTTTACGATGCAAAAGTGAAAGCTGTTTCTCAAGTTCAAGTTTAACCTGGTCAATCAAATTTTGAGACGGAGTTACCAGAGCGACTACGGCCAGCTCATCATGTTCAGCTTGAGAGAGTAAGTCGGCCGCGACATAAACCGGATTGGCGCTGTCATCGGCAACGATCATAATCTCACTGGGGCCGGCGACCATGTCAATTCCGACCCGGCCGAAAACCCGGCGTTTTGCCAGGGCGACATAGATATTTCCCGGCCCGACAATCTTGTCAACCATCGGTACTGATTCCGTGCCATAAGCTAAGGCTGCGATCGCCTGGGCACCGCCGATCCGAAAAATTCGATCAACCTCGCAGAGCCGGGCCGCAGCCAGAACCGCTGGGTTATAGCCCTGGGGTGCCGGTGAAACCATGATGATTTCATCAACTCCGGCGACTTGAGCCGGGATAGCGTTCATGATCACCGACGAGGGATAGGAGGCTTTGCCGCCCGGAACATAGATTCCGGCCCGCTGCAGAGGGGTAATCTTCTGACCCAGAAGAATTCCCGGTTCAT